>JAGTVG010000489.1 GCA_018224645.1 Cyclobacteriaceae bacterium | reverse complement strand
CATGCCGGTCGGGAGAGAATGACCGGAGCTATCTTTACCGTCCCAATGGAATCCCTGGGTATTTTCATCCTTATTCAACCTGGATGAATACAATTTAACCCCATGGGCATTATAGATTTCAAGGATGATTGGAACTTCCGGGGGATTCCCTGAAAGTCCTGCCGCTAAATCAGCCCAGGTAATCATCAGGTCCTGATCAAACGGATTGGGATAAATTTTTATCCGATCTTCCGGAGGGAATGATTCGTCCAGGGAGGTAACAATATTATCAATATTCCCATCAAGCCACATCAAACGGTGTTCGATCCAGGTTTTCATGTAACTGACCTCATCCTGATAAGTATTTCCAACATAATAGTTTGGCCAGACATATTGTCCAAGCACCGGCCACCGCTGAAAGTTTCTGTATTGTGGCTCAAACAGGGTCATTGAAACCGAATCAATATAATACTGGATGTTTGCCGTACTGAAAAGGTCACTGCGCAAAAAAAGCCACCTGTTCTTCAAGAGGGTGGTAAATTCAGGGTCCATCATAAACCTCTTCCACCAGAAAGGGATGAGCCAGAAATCACCATTGCAAATATCGTTAAAATCCCAGGCCCATCCTTCCTTTTGCCAACCTTCGCAATAATCAGCATTGCCGAAGGCCAGGTTATAATCCCAGATTGGGCCAATGAACAGTTTGCCTCCCTCACTCGCCTTATCCTTGTAAAGGAAAGTACTCAACCGGTAAGCATCAATATTCCTGGTGATCTCATTGATGATTGCATAATCCACGAATGACTCAACATCGATGTAGGATTTATACCCAGCTACCGGATCATCAAGGGCTCTTGTTTTCAGCGCTGTCTCAAAATCGGTAACGTACTGCTGGATATAAGCTTTCTGCTGGGGTACGATTTCATCGTTTTTAGGATATTCCAACTGAAAAAAGATGTTCTGATCTTCTCGCTGATAATTGGGAGGACGGTACGGCGAAGCCCATCCCTGACCGCTGTTGGACCCATCAAATTTATCGATCTTCACGATATATCCCCCGGTAAGATCATCCCCCGAAATTTCATCGGGATTCAATTTGCTGATATCCACCCGGTCATTATCCCGTTTGACTTTTTCCATAAAAACGTATACACCCCAATAGGTATCATTGAGAATAAGTTCACACAATCTTGTCCTGGAAGCATATCTGCCAAGATCACGGCCCAGTTTGAAAGCCAGCACGTTGCGTATCAATGATTTATCGCTGTAAGGTCCATGCAATACCCAGTCATCTTCTTCAGGCATTCCGAGGATCGATACAGCTGTATCCTGTTGATTTTCATTCCAGGTCTCAACGCCAAAACTTTTTTTCGGGAAGGACTGTGAACTGGATCCCCTTAATTCGATACCGATATTCCCATTAAAATCGTTAAATGGATCATTGACCGAATTGATCTGTCCCGGTCCGTTGTCAATGATCCCCATCACGGCTGGTATTTTTGGTTCATCGGGAATCTGCTGTCCATTCGTGTGTATCACAACAACGGGAAGATTGCTTGAAGTAAAATTTACCTGGGAATGGGCGGCATGTATTAAAAAATTCATCAGTAGTCCTGAAAAAATAATCCTCCTCATTTTTTTTGAGTTTTTGTCTCAGACAAACAAATATAAAGTGAAATTTAATGAAAAATGTATTAAAGCGAACATCCCTATATCAATACCGGACACTATTACAGGCTAGTCGTGAATAATACCTTATTTAACTGTCTGAAAATCAAGAAAATATTTTTTTGGCATAATTAATGTTCCCTATTGAAGCACATGTTTACTTTAAATAAAAATTGTCATGAAAATCGATCTTAAGCCAAATGAAATGGTGGTTAAGGCCAGTAATTCAACCTATTTGAATGGACAAAAGGTCAATGGCAAACTGATACTCACCAATCAGCGAATATATTTTAAATCTGAAATGGATAGTTATAATCAGGAAATTGAACCGGCTGAGATCCGGGAAGTAATCCCCTTTAAAACAGGATTCTTCTCCAACAACGGTCTGAATATTGTTAAAAAAAATGGCAATGAACTGAACTTTAAAGTAAAAGACAGGGATACCTGGTGCAAGCTCGTTAACCGGATGTAAGGCAAGGATTATCGGGAATAACCTGGTTAAAATTGATTATTTACAGGATCGAAACTTTTTCACCCACCGTTTCTTCATAAAAATGATGCAGGTCGAACATCTGGCTGGCTCCGATTTTCTGACCGAATTGAGCGATCAGATATAAAATGGCCGCGGCTATAAAACAGGCCGGCAATGTCCACCACAGCCTGGTTTCCAGACCCAGCACATATTGTGAAAGTAACAGCATGCCTGCGATCGTAAACAATATGGCCAGGCAAGCGTAACCGAAGAAAAAAACTGCCCAGACGGTGGGATTTGGTCCATATAATCCACGGATGACGGTAATATCCTGGATATTTTCCAGGCTCAGGTTCAATTGCGGGGACCAGAAATGCCTTCGCTGCTGATTGATTTTGATAATAATATGGCCGTCCATAAAGGTCCCGGTGAAAAGACCCTTGTTTAGCTCCACCATTTTTTTCAATGCTTTTTCGATCTCATCAGGTTTTTCATTCCTCATTTGCCTGAATCTCGGCCTTATCCTGAAACTGGTCATATGAATTTTATTTAAATGCTAAAAATAAGGAGAATTTCAGAAACTTTTTTATCAGCAGGGTGGCAATAATTATGATTCCGCAGATTAATCCAGAATGAAATTAATATGGACAGAAAATGTTTTTAAATTGTGGTGAATTATGCAAGACAGGAATGTTTGTTTGGAAACCGCATTCGATTTATTTTTGAACCCTGAAAATTCAGTATTAAATACAACAGGATGAAAATAGTATCAGAACGATTTCTCGCCTATGCCAGCATTGATACCCAGTCGGATGAAAGTTCCCAGACCACCCCAAGCACTAAAAAACAGTTTGATCTTGCCGGGCTGCTTGTCAGGGAATTGAAAGACATCGGACTAGAGGAGGTTGAAATGGATGAACATGGATATATCATGGCCACTTTACCGGCGAATACGGATAAAAAGATACCGGTCATCGGCTTTATTTCTCATATGGATACAAGTCCGGACATGTCGGGTGAAAATGTGAAACCACAGATAGTCAGGAATTATGATGGGAAGGACATTATACTTAAAGGGAATGAGACCATCGTTCTTTCTCCGGATGATTTTCCGGAATTATTGGCATACCGGGGCCAGGATCTGATCACTACCGATGGAACCACCCTGCTTGGAGCCGATGATAAAGCAGGCATTGCCGAGATCATGACATCCATGGAATTCCTGCATGGCCATCCGGAAATTAAGCATGGAAAAATAAGGATCGCTTTTACCGTGGATGAAGAGATCGGCCGGGGGGCGGATAAATTCGATGTTAAGAAATTCGGGGCAGATTATGCGTATACGCTGGATGGGGGAAGAATCGGTGAACTGGAATATGAGAATTTTAATGCGGCTTTGGCGACAATCCACGTTCAGGGAAGGAATGTTCATCCGGGTACTGCCAAGGATACCATGATCAATGCCATTCATCTGGCAATGGAATTTAACGGACTTCTGCCGGTACAGCAGCGGCCTGAATTTACCCAGGGTTACGAAGGTTTTTTTCATCTGATCGATTTTTCGGGTCAGGTTGAACAGGCCACATTCCGGTATATTGTCAGGGATCATGACCGGGAGAAATTTGAAATAAAGAAAAAAATGATCATGGATTGTGCCGGTTTTATGAATAAAAAATATGGAGAAGGAAGGGTGCGGGTGGAACTTAAGGATCAGTATTACAACATGCACGAAAAAGTGGCACCCGTAAAATTTATCGTGGATATTGCCGAGGAAGCCATGATCGAACTGGGAATCCAACCGGTCATCAAACCGATCCGGGGAGGTACCGATGGTTCAAAGTTATCCTACATGGGATTGCCTTGTCCCAACATTTTTGCCGGGGGGCATAATTTTCATGGAAAATATGAATACATTCCCATTCAATCCATGGAAAAAGCGGTGGAAGTGATCGTAAAAATTGCAGAGTTATATGAAAAGAAGGACTGGTAGCCTATCATGAAAGCCTCCTCCTGAAGGAACGGTCTGATGCATCATAAAGTCCCACTACTCAATAAGGATTGGTTTATTTATTCCGTGGGTTCAGGCTTCAGTCATACCAGTTGATGGTACCCATGTCGGTTGTCCTCCCCTTGACCACCTTGATGTTATCAACGAATATCTGTTCTATATCGTCACTTATGACCATCGAGACCCTGTAGATCCCTGCGTCAAGTCCCGCGACCATGAATGTGGAGACTTCCTTATTTGCATAACTGGAGGCAATAATTTTATTGTTTACGAGGACAGAGATCAGGACATTATGTCCGGCTGGGAGTACCTTTCCGATGATGGATCCAGTATTTTCCTCTGAAAATAAACGGAGAACAGGCTTTATTAACATCTGCCCTGTATTGCCAAGTCCTGTAACGGATCGTGAAGCATCAAAATCAAGTTTGAATGAATTTGAGGTCCCGGGACGTATATCCACATCCACGTTCATCAGAAGACCGCTTTCAGTATCATTGGCATTCAGCAAATAAGAAGTATGGCCGTTCATGATCAGGGAATTATTTTTGCCGATTTTCATCTTCAACTGGGTAATGCTGCCTGCCGGGAAATCCATGTCAGCCAGTAAAAGTTCACGTCCTCCGGTAAATTCAAGAATATTATATATGCCAGGCAAAAATCCCTCCAGGTTGATCCATCCATTATTTTCTTCTGTTCCGGTTGTTTTCAGACTTATTTCCTGAATATCCACATTGACAGCTTCATAATCAGCCGGAGAATCGACAAGGGCAAGTTTCAGTCTCGAATTAGCAGGAATATCCTCAGCTTGAGTACAGCCTTGAACTAAAAAAACGATCGGTAGAATTCCAGGAAGAATGAGGAAAGAATTCAGAACTTTCTTAAATTTATTCATAAAAGGGTAGTGGTTGCTACATTTCAAAAGTAAAAGATTATTTTGAGAATAAATAATATTTTTGACAATTTATATTAGTTTAATACAATTAATATGCCAAATAATACAAAAACGACTCATTCCAGAAGGAAAGCTTTAACATACCTGGCGGCTTTACCTTTCTTTCCTGCAGATTTGACCGGATCGGAGATCCATAAACGTGAAATGAGTGTACAGCATCCGGAACGGAAACCCCCGTTGTCGTTGAACCTCTATTCATTCAATCAGCCCTTGCAGGAGGGTACCATGAAGTTACAGGACATCTGTCGTTATTGTGCTGAAGAAGGATATGCTGCCATCGATCCGACTGCCTATTATTTTCCAGGATACCCGGAAGTGCCGGATGACACGTTTTTGTTTGAATTCAAGCGTATGGTGTTCGAGTTGGGACTGGAGATCAGTGGCTCCGGGATCCGGAATAATTTTTCTGATCCCGACAGGATGAAACGTCAGCAGGATATAAGGTTGATCGAAAACTGGCTCGCCGCTTCACAGAAAATGGGAATTCCGGTGCTGAGGATCTTTGCCGGAAGCGAGATCCCCAACCCGCAGGATAAGAAGAAGGCATTGGGCTGGATGATGGACGATTTTAAACAATGTGCGGATCTGGGTGCCAGGTATGGGGTGATCATTGCCCTGCAGAACCATAATGAATTCATAAAAACAGCCGATGAAGTGATCGGGATTATTGAAACTGTCAATTCTCCATGGTTCAAACTTCATCTTGACATTGGCAGCTTCACGGTAAAGAATGTGTACGAGGAAATACAGAAGGTGATCCCCTATGCAGTTAACTGGCAGGTCAAGGAACTTGTCACCATTGATGGTGAGAAAGTGGAGCCTGATTTCGAAAGGATAATCAGGATGGTAAAGGACCAGGGGTATGTTGGATATTTCCCACTTGAAACACTTGGTCCTGGTGATCCTAAAAAAAAGCTGGTTGTATTGAAGCAGAAGGTTATAACGGCCATGGACCGGGTTTTTATCTGATTGAATGCCCTGCCTTTTACCTGTCCGGAGGAATTGTCTGGAAAGAATACGGGAAACCGCCACCGGCAGGGTCCTTTTTTAAGTCATTTATGAAACCCGGACAGAGAGCCCGCGGTTTTCAAAAAATAAATTTATAAATTTTTCTGGTTAACTTTAGGAGCATATTCCAAAATTTTTTAATTCATGAAACGTCTGCTTTTTTTTATAGTTTTTTTAGGCACGATATTCTGCACCATCAATTCCCTGGCACAGACCTACCTGTTGAATTCACCGGATGATCAGGTCCAGTTTGTGTTGCATGCAGGAGAAAAAATCCAGTTTGAAGTACTTTATCAGGGTCAGGAGATCCTGGCACGGTCCGGATTTGAACTGACATTTGAACAGGCACCGGATTTCGGCCGCAATGTTTCGGTAATAGATGTTGAAAATACCTCTCATGAAGCGACCTGGAAGCCCGTAGCAGGACAATTTAAGGAAGTACTGAATCATTACAACCAGATGAGCGTTAAGTTCCGGGAGATACGGTATCCACGGAGGGAGATCGGCTTTACAGTACGCGCATATAACGATGGTGTCGCCTTCAGGTATTCCATTCCGGAATCCTGGAAACGGTTTATTCCCTCCGGTGAACAACGGGATTGGGTCGTACTTCTGGAGGAGCGGACCGAATTCTCCTTCATGAACGATCATACCGCCTGGGTTGCGGATTATGGCTCCTATGCCACTCATCAGGAATCCGAATTCAATGCCAGATTGATTTCAGAGATCCCGGCTTCGGCTGTCGCAGGATTGCCCCTGCTGGTTCAGGTAAACCAGAAGATGTATTTGGCCATCACTGAGGCTGATCTGACGGATTGGGCCGGAATGTACCTCAGAAAAAAGACTGCCACGGGCAACGATAAAGGATTTTCCCTAGTAAGCGATCTTTCTCCACTGCCTGAAGGAGCTGGCAGGGTAAATGTGATCCCCGGAATGGATTCACCCTGGCGCGTGATGATGATCGGCAATTCCCCCGGTAAACTGATCGAATCCCAGCTCATCTATAATCTCAATGATCCTTGTGCCATCGCAGATCCGTCCTGGATCAAACCCGGGATCAGTGCATGGGATCACTGGTGGAGCGGAGAAGTAAAAATGGAAACCCGTACGCTCAGGGAATATATTCAACTGGCTTCCGATATGGGTTGGGAATATATGTTGATCGACTGGCATTGGTATGGTCCGCCCTTTATCACCGAAGGCGAATGGAGGGCCAATCCTGAAGCCGATATTACCAGCGTAAATCCCGCGGTGGATATGCCTCAACTCATTGAATTTGCCAGGAATAAAAATGTGAAACTGATTCTCTGGTTGTTATGGGATCATGTGGATAAACAGATGGAACAGGCGTTTCCCCTATATGAGAAATGGGGCATTGCTGGAGTGAAAATCGATTTTATGGCCCGGGATGACCAGGAAATGGTAAAATGGTATCATAAAGTGGTTAAAAAAGCTGCTAATCATCACCTGGTGGTTGATTATCACGGTGCCTATAAGCCGACCGGCTGGAGCAGGACATATCCGAATTTATTGACCAGGGAAGGGGTTCTGGGAAATGAATATTCTAAATGGTCCTTCAGAATCACTCCGGAACACAATGTCACCCTTCCGTTTACCCGGATGCTGGCCGGACACATGGATTATACCCCCGGTGCGTTCATCAATGTTACACCGGAAGATTTCAAAACAGGGGTCCCTGCCAGGGTAATGAATACGAGGGCGCATCAGCTGGCCATGTTCGTGGTGTATTTCAGTCCCTACACCGTGGCGTGTGATCATCCTGATAATTATAAAAAACAACCCGGGATAGAATT
>JAGTVG010000488.1 GCA_018224645.1 Cyclobacteriaceae bacterium | reverse complement strand
TTTGGTCTGAATTATGAAAAATATTTTCCCCTGAGCAGAAAATTCTATGGTGGCTGGCTTCTGGAATCAGTTATTTCAAATCAACCATTTTTTTCAAATTATCAGGGTACCCTGTTGAATGCCCCGGCATTCAATCCGCTGATCGACAGTAAAACACGTATCATTCCTGAATTCCGGGCCTTTCAATATGCCGCAGCGGGCCTCCGGGCCATATACAAACCCACCACACGGTTCGATATCAGGCTGGAAGGATTTACCTTTTTGCCCATTTCCCATTTATTTGAACAGGAGCCACAGGTACCGGAAACAGCCTTTTTAGACGGCACAATCCATTTTGCCGGAACAATGAATGCCGTTTATCATACACCTGTCGGACCGATATCCCTTTCCCTGAATTATTATGAACCACTGAACAATCCATGGAGTATCATGTTCCATGCCGGATTTCTCTTGTTTAACAAAAGATCGTTTGAGTAATTTTGATTGTTCCTGTTTTTTGAGAATTATTATCGTAGCGCATAAAATTAATATATTCATATTCAGCCAGATGTATAATCGACTTAGCCCGAAAAATTTTGTAATTTTCAGGTTAATTTTCCTATCTTTAAATATTGCTGATAAACACAAAGAACAACCAGAACTCCTGAAATCAATTGCTTTGACAGATCTTAAAAATATACTCGTTCTCGATATTGAGACAGTTTCCGGATATGGGGATTATGATCATTTGAGTGATCGTTTTAAAAAGCAATGGGACAGGAAAGCCGCCCTGCTGAAAAATGAAGAACAACTTTCTCCTCAGGCACTTTATTATGAAAGAGCCGCCATATATGCTGAGTTCGGTAAAATCATCTGCATAGCCGCTGGCATTTTTACACGACTGACAGACGGCCAGGCCGGATTACGCGTAAAAGCCTTTTCAGACCATGACGAAAAAAAGGTATTGCTTGGATTCAAGGAACTTGTAGACGAAAAGCTGGATAAAGATAACCTGATCCTTTGTGCCCATAACGGGAAAGAATTTGATTTTCCTTATTTATGCCGCAGGTATCTGGTCAATGCCATTGAAATTCCTGCTGTTCTTCAGATTTCCGGTAAAAAGCCCTGGGAAGTTCAACATCTGGATACCATGGAAATGTGGAAATTCGGTGACAGGAAAAGTTATACCTCCCTTGATCTGCTCGCCTCCCTTTTTAATATTGAATCGAGTAAGGAAGAACTGGATGGAAGCAGGGTAAATTCAGTATATTATGAAACGGGTGAACTGGATGAAATAGCAGAGTACTGCAAACAGGATGTGGTTGTGACTGCAAATCTCTATCTCAAGCTGAATATGAAACCAGTTCTCGAACCGGATCGTGTTCATATTATTTGATAATTTAGTTAAATAATGACGGCGAAAAAGCGGCTACCGGTTCTTTCCATTCAGGATCTGATCATAAAATTCAGATCGGAAGAGGAATACATAACCGCGGTCGATAACATCACCATGGAAATTTTTCCGGGAGAAACTGTGGGAGTGGTAGGAGAATCCGGATCAGGGAAGACGGTTACAGCCTTGTCTATTCTGAACCTGATCCCCAATCCACCCGGGGAAATAATACAGGGCGAAATTTATTTCAGGTCAAAACAGGCAGGAACTATCAATCTGGCCCAGTTGCCGGAAAGTGAAATCCGTAAGATCAGGGGAAATGAAATTTCGATGATATTTCAGGAACCCATGACTTCGCTGAATCCTGTCATTAACTGTGGGAATCAGATCATTGAATCTCTGGTAAAACATAAGGGGATTTCCCGCCGGGACGCCATCAGGAAAACCATTGGCCTGTTTGAGAAAGTCAGGCTTCCACGTCCTGAGATTATCCTGAAAACATATCCTCATCAACTTTCCGGAGGAGAAAAACAACGTGTAATGATTGCAATGGCCCTCGCCACAGAACCGCAATTAATTATCGCTGACGAACCTTCCACTGCACTCGATGTAACTACCCAGGCAAGCATTCTGACCCTGATCAAAAACCTGCGGGAGGATTTTAACAGTTCGGTGTTGTTCATAACCCATGATCTTGGGGTGATCGCTGATGTCGCCGACCGGGTTCTGGTGATGTACAAGGGCCGGATTGTGGAACAGGGAACGGTTTGGGATGTCTATTCGGATCCCAAACATCCCTATACGAAAGGATTGCTTGCATGCCGTCCAAGGCTGGATATCCGGTTGAAAGTATTGCCAACCGTAACCGATTTTATGGCAGGGAATGAAAATCACAGGGAAGGAGTCAAATACTCTTCCGTAGGCGAAGCCCTTCTGTTGAATGTGGAGCGCAGGGATGAGATGATCGAACGGAGAATTAAAGTGGTGAAGGGAGGCGCTATATTAAAGGTTAGGGATCTTAAAAAATATTTTTCGAGCCGTAAGAATATTTTCAGCAGCCAGATGGAAGTGGTAAAAGCGGTGGATGGTGTATCGTTCGATGTATACCCGGGAGAAACCATTGGATTGGTTGGAGAATCCGGGAGTGGAAAAACAACCCTGGGCAGGTTAATCATCCGGCTTACAGATCCTACGGCTGGCAGGATCGACTTCGAGGGAAGGGATCTGGCTTTATTAAAAGCTCCGGAGATCAGGGAACTGAGAAAGTCAATGCAGATCATTTTTCAGGATCCATATTCATCCCTTGATCCAAGGCAGATGATTGGAGAGGCAATCCTTGAACCCATGAAGATCCATCACCTATATGGAAAACATTCATCACAAAAGAACCGTGTTTTTGAATTGCTTAACAAGGTTGGCCTGGATGAAAAAAGTTATAACCGCTATCCCCATGAATTTTCTGGCGGTCAGCGGCAGCGGATTTGTATTGCACGTGCGCTGGCCGTCGAACCCCGTTTCCTCATCCTGGATGAATCTGTCTCTGCTCTCGATGTCTCTGTCCAGGCACAGGTATTGAACCTGCTTAACCAACTCAAGCAGGATTTTAATTTTACCTATATCTTCATCTCCCATGATCTCTCCATCGTAAAATTCATGTCAGACAGAATATTCATCATGCGGAACGGGCAATTTATCGAAATGGGGTTTCCTGAAGACCTTTATCTTAAACCCCGTGATCCCTACACACGGAAATTAATTGAAGCCATTCCCAAGGGTGATCTAGAAGATATTCGTAAGAACATCCTCCAAAAAAGAATGGCTGTAGCGATCCGGGATATCCGAACAGAAGAAAAAATGAAATATGAGTAATAAAAAACGAAAACCAAAAAATACGAAATCCGAGAAAAAAGTTGATTTCTTAAAACAAGAAGTCATCGGATTGTTCGAGGGAAATCCCCAAAAATCATTTTCCACCAAAAAAATCTCCAGGCAGTTAAACATCGATCAGAAACATCTGAAGAAAAATATTGACGGGATATTGCTGGAACTGTTACGGAAAGGGATGATCGATCTTGATGATGACGGAAATTTTACGTTAAAAACAAGATCGAGCGAAGTGATAGGACAGGTAGATTTCGTGAATTCGAAATATGCTTTCGTTGTTTCGGAAAAATATGATCAGGATATTTATGTGAAGGCAGAGGATCTGAAAACCGCATTGGACGATGATATCGTAAAGGTAAATGTATCGTCGGTACGCAAGGATGGGCGGCCGGTAGGTTTTGTTACTGAAATCGTAAAACGGCACCGGCTTGAATTTGTCGGCCGAGTTGAACTGAGTGCCAAATATGCCTTTGTGGTCCCGGATTTTAGAAAAATGCATTACGACATTTTTATAAGGCCTGAAGATTTCAATAAGGCGAAAAATAACGATAAGGTGATAGTCCGGATCAGGGAATGGAAGGAAGGTGATAAAAATCCGGTGGGTGAAATCATCAATGTCCTGGGTCCGGCCGGGCAAAATGAAGCTGAAATCCATTCGATCATGGCGGAATTCGGGTTGCCCTTTGACTTCCTGCCACAGGTTACAAAACAGGCTGATAAAATATCCTCTGCCATTTCACAAAAGGAAATTAAGAACAGGCGGGATTACAGGAATGTAACCACCTTTACCATTGATCCCGAGGATGCGAAAGATTTTGATGATGCGGTTTCAATCATTTTTCTGGAAAACGGGAATTATGAAGTGGGCGTACATATTGCCGATGTCACGCATTATGTACAGGAAGATTCGATCCTAGATAAGGAGGCATTTGAAAGGGCCACATCTGTATACCTTGTCGACCGGACAATTCCCATGTTGCCTGAAAGATTGTCCAATGATCTCTGTTCGCTGAAACCCAGGGAAGATAAACTTACATTTTCGGCAGTATTCGAAATGGACAAAAATGCACAGATAAAGCATGAATGGTTTGGCAAAACGATAATTCATTCTGACCGGCGGTTTACCTATGAAGAGGCCCAGGAAAGGATCGAGACTTTCAAGGGGGATTTTGCCAAGGAATTAACGCTCCTGAATGAGCTGGCTTTAAAACTTAGGTTGGAGCGGTTTATGACCGGATCCATTAATTTTGAAACCACCGAAGTGAAATTCCGGCTGGATAAGGATGGGAAACCTCTGGAGATCATTCCGAAGATCAGGAAGGATGCCCATAAACTGATTGAGGATTTTATGCTGCTGGCGAATAAACGGGTGGCGGAATATGTGCACAGGAAGTCGGGGGAAAAACGGAAAAAAACTTTTGTGTACAGGATTCATGATAATCCGGATGAAGAAAAGCTGGAAACATTTTCGCTATTTGTCAGAAGATTCGGGCATCAACTGAATTTTAAAAAGGATGGAATATCAAAGGCGTTGAATTTGCTGATGGATGAAATTGAAGGGAAGCCCGAGCAGAACATACTTGAGAACCTGGCGATAAGGACAATGGCCAAAGCGAAATATTCAACTGAAGAAAAAGGCCATTTCGGACTGGCATTCGATCATTATACCCATTTTACCTCACCGATAAGAAGGTATCCTGATATGATGGTTCACCGGCTCCTGCATCAATATATGGAAAATGACCGGCCGGTTTCCAATGATATATATGAGCAAAAATGCATTCACAGTTCTGAAAAAGAGAAAATGGCCACCGACGCCGAAAGGGCTTCAATCAAGTATAAACAGGTTGAATATATGGCCGATAAGGTCGGGCAGGATTTTGATGGTCTGATTTCCGGAGTAACTGATTGGGGCATTTATGTGGAGATCGTGGCTACGAAGGTCGAAGGTATGATCCGCATGTCAGAACTTGGGGATGACTACTATGAATTTGATGAAAAAAACATGAGGGTGGTTGGACGATATAATAAAAGAATGTATACCTTAGGCGACAAAATCAAGATCAAGGTCCTGAGGGCGGATGTTGATCGAAGGATCATAGATTTGTCACTAGCCGGAAATGAATGATACCATAAAAAAGTATATTCAGCAAATCGACCAGGAGATTTACAATCTGTCATTCGGCCGCCATCCGGAAAATTTATATGATCCGATCCGTTATATTCTTCAGCTTGGAGGAAAAAGGATACGTCCCCTCTTGTCAGTCCTGGCCTATTCCCTTTTTCAGAACGATTATATGAAGATCGTCAGGCCATCACTGGCTGTTGAAGTGTTTCATAATTTTACCCTGCTGCATGACGATATCATGGATAAGGCGCCCATTCGCCGGGGAAAACCTACGGTCCATCATCAATGGAATGAAAATACGGCGATCTTATCCGGGGATGTGATGCTTGTACGGGTTTATGATCTACTGCTGGAAGTGCAACCTGATAAAATCCATCGTGTTATAAAGGATTTTAATAATTGTGCGGCGCAGGTTTGTGAAGGGCAGCAGATGGATATGGATTTTGAAACGCAGCCCAGGGTTTCCGAGGATGAATACATACGGATGATCAGGTATAAAACAGCAGTACTGCTTGGGTACAGCCTTTCCCTGGGAGGGATCCTGGCCGATGCCAATGAATCGGATATCCTGCTGCTTACGGATTTCGGTATAAATCTTGGGATTGGTTTCCAGCTGATGGATGATCTTCTGGACGTATTTGCCGACAATCATAAATTCGGAAAGCAGGTTGGCGGTGACATTATTACCAATAAAAAAACATTATTGCTGATCACCGCGATTGAACTGACCAGGGGCAGGGAACAGGAGGATTTGTATCGGTGGATTGAAATGAAAAATTTTGATCCGGCCGAAAAGGTACAGGCGGTTAAGGCAATCTATGAAAAGACCGGCATCAGGGAACTGGCCATTGATAAAATGAATCATTATTTCTCCAATGCACAACAGGATCTTGATAAGATTGCTGTCAGCGAGGGAAAAAAAGTTGATTTACGTGATTTGACGGATTATTTAATGAAAAGGGAAAATTAGGATTATGATCACTACGTATATCTTAATAGGCATCATCCTCGTCGCCAGTATCTATGCATGGAATAGAACGGAAAGATTGTATGGCTGGATGCTGAATCCTTATTCCGTGGTGCATAGGAATGAGTATTACCGGCTGATAACCTCCGGATTCATACACCATGATTGGGTTCACCTGATTTTCAATATAATCACGTTGTACTTTTTTGGAAGTAATATGGAATACATTTTTACCTACCTGTATGGAGGCAGCGGTATTCTCTATTATTTAGTTCTGTATTTTATGGGTATGCTTATCGCGGATATTCCCACCGTTATCAAACACCGGGACCATCCGAATTATAACAGCCTTGGCGCTTCAGGTGCTGTTAGTGCCGTTTTATTTGCCAGCATTATTTTTAATCCGACCAATAAGGTCTGTTTTTTCCTGGCAATTTGTATACCTGGATTTGTCTTTGGGATCCTGTATTTGCTGTATACATATTATCAGGGCAGAAAAATGTCGGATAATATTAATCATGACGCCCACTTGTACGGGGCCTTATTCGGGATCATTTTCAGTATCATGATAAGGCCCGGGGTGGTTCCCAACTTTTTCGACCAGATCTTCAATTATCAGATATTCTGATAATCAATGACAAAAAAAGCATGAAAATATTTTTCATGCGCTGTTATAATGCGCTGTTATACTG
>JAGTVG010000487.1 GCA_018224645.1 Cyclobacteriaceae bacterium | reverse complement strand
TTCCGGATGACGGTGTTGTACACGATATTACCACAGGGGGTTCCTATGAGGACGGGCTCCTCTGGGTAGGCACTTATTTCGGGTTAAGCCGGTATGATGGCGCCCGGTGGAAAGGTTATTTTGATCATGATAGTGGCCTGGCAAGTAATTTCATCAATTTCACAAAGGCTCAGGGGACTGCCGTTTGGCTCTGTACCGATAATGGAGTGAGCAACTTTAATGGCCAGACCTGGGTGACTTATCGTCCGGCAGCAGGAAGTGGCAAGGGTGAAGTGATCATAACCGACGGAGATAAAAAAAGGACTTTGTCCACAGGTACATCCATGTCAAATAATTTTGTCTGGTGCATGGATTATGATGAGGAATATATATGGCTGGCCACTGCCAAGGGATTAAGCCGGGGGGAAGCTTCTGGTAAATTAATGGTCCGGGCCACTCAATGAATGAATTCATAAATTAAAAAATAGAAAAATGATTGAGACGCAACAATTACTGATCGATTTGAATCATCTGACAGAAGGTGAACGGATTGAAATGGTGAAGCTTGGAATGATATCTGAGAACAGAAAATTAAAAGAGTATGAATATCCTCCGATTCATTTTGAACGTCCTCCCATAGAAAAATTTGCAGTGCACGCCCCGAGTGTTTTGAATGAGGCTTATAATTATCAGAAACCTTCCAGCTTTTCAAGGGCGCTAAGGCTGAATTTCGGGGATTATAAAGTTCTGTTGATTTCCGGTACAGCCAGTGTCAATGATCAGGGAAAACCTGAATATATCGGCGATTTTAAGGCCCAGACCTGGCGTACATACCGCAATATTACGGAATTACTCAATGCCGAGGGAATGTCATGGCATGATGTGGTGAGAACCACCAACTACCTTCGGGATATTGAACGTGATTATACCGAATTCAACAAGATCAGGACTTCATTTTTCCAGTGGTTACAACTGGATCCGCTGCCTGCCAGTACGGGAATTCAAGCCAGGTTATGCTGGGAGACCCTGCTTGTCGAGATAGAAGCCATTGCCATCAGTAAATCAAACTAACTATTTATGAAACCAAACTTTACTGTTTTTTTAATGCTGTTTTTTGGGATCCTGATCATGAGTCACGCGGATCTTAATGCGCAGTTAAAGGATAAGGAAAATTATGGCAATACTCCTGATGAACTGTTTCCTTTTGCCAATTTTCAGGAACCCTATAAGCGGCATTTTGTTTATCCTCCCCAGGCTTACCTGGGTCCCAACCGTGAAAAACCAGAACCAACCGGGCTAAAGGAAGTGAGAATCGGTTTCCTGGGCCCGCTGGAAGGTTCTCCGCTTGTGGATTATGGCATCCAAATGGTACAAGGTGCCATGCTTGCCGTTGATGAGGCCAATGCAAAAGGAGGATATAAAGGGTTGCCGTATGTTATCATGCCTCATAATGATGTGGGTTTATGGGGCGCTTCGGCCAATGAGGTCGTAAAAATGGATGATGAAGGGGTGTGGGCCATCATTGGTTCTATTGACGATATCGTAACCCACGTGGCCATACGGGTGGCGCTAAAACTGGAGATACCGGTTGTGAATGTCGGTGATCCCGATCCGACACTCACTGAAACCAACATCCCATGGGTGCTGCGTGTGATCGGTGATGACAGACAGAGCAGTTACGCGCTGACCACCTATATGTACCAGGAAAAAGATTTTAAAAGAGTAGCTGTTCTGCGGGCCAACAACCGTTACGGAAGGGTAGGCACCGGAGAATTCAAGGATGCGTCTGAAAGAATGGGCAGGCCGGTGTTGTTCGAACTCAGGTTTGCCGACGGGGATACCGATTTTACAAGTCAGCTGGAAAACATCAAAAAGTCAACTGCCGATGCCGTAGCCTTATGGGGAAATCCCAAAGAGCTTGGCTTGATTGTGAAAAAAATGCGTGAAATGGGAATGAACCATCCGGTTTTTGCCTGCGACCGGGCTGTAAATCCAAAATTCATCGAATATGCCGGAAAGGAGAATGCAGAAGGGATTGTCACCACATGCCAGTATCTTCCGGACATGAACAATCCGACGTACAGAAAGTTTCATGATAATTATGTTAAAAAATACAACATGAAACCCGATGTCTTTGCTGCGCATGCTTATGATGGGGCCAATCTTATTATAAAATCAATTGATAAGGCAGGATTGAACCGGGCAAAGATCAGGGACCTTCTGCTGGACCTGGAAACCTACCAGGGTTATGAGGGTGTCACCGGAAAGCTGGAAATCGATCCCTCCTGGAATGACGTGGGAGAGATCTGGCTGGTGAAGATTGAAGACGGCGAATTTAAATATTATCCAAAGCCGCAATTCAAATCGGAGAAGGTGCAAATAAGCACCGGCAGAGTTCCGTATAAAAATTAAACGATGGGAAACTTTACATGTGAAACGGATGCTGTTTTTCCGGGCAGTAATTCCTACCTGAAAGCAGGAAGGCACAATCACCCGGAAGGTACGGTCCTGGATATCGGGGGCATAAAAATCGGTGGGAATACCTTTGTGATCATGGCCGGTCCCTGTGCGGTGGAAAGTGAGATCCAGTTGCTGACAACTGCAAGGGCCGTGCGCGAAAGAGGGGCAAATATTTTACGGGGAGGTGCTTTTAAACCACGTTCATCCCCCTATAGTTTCCAGGGGCTTGAAGAAGAAGGCTTAAAATTGCTCCGTAAGGCAAGGATTGAATATGGGATTCCCGTTATAACCGAAGTAATGGATACAAGACAGGTCGAAATGGTATGTAAATATGCGGATATCCTGCAGATAGGATCCCGGAATATGCAGAATTTCCCATTACTGAAGGAAGCCGGACAATGCCGCAAACCCGTTTTGCTAAAAAGAGGGATGAACGCTACGCTCGATGAGTTGTTGCTGGCCTCCGAATATATCCTGGATGGTGGTAATGAAGAGGTGATGTTATGTGAAAGGGGAATCCGTTCATTTGAAACTTCCTACCGGAATACCATGGACCTGAATGCCATCCCCGTGCTCAAACGGCTTACCCACCTCCCGGTGATCGTTGACCCCAGTCATGGAACAGGGCATGCCTGGATGGTACCTTACCTGGCCAAGGCAGCGCTTGCCGTGGGCGCCGACGGGCTTCTGGTTGAAGTACATTATGATCCGCTCAATGCGATGTGTGATGGTCCCCAGTCATTATCCATTGAACAGTTTGGTTCATTGATAAATGAACTTAAAATACTGTCCTGCGCATTGGGTAAGGACCTGATCGTTCCTGAGATATCCTTTATCTGATGTCAGGAATGATCCCATTTAATCAAGGCATTTTTTCTGTTATCATAGCTGCACTCCTTTTTTTGAATGGAACCGGACGAATGGATTTCCTTTCCATACGACAGCAATCCGGCCAGGATCCGGAAAATTTTTCAGGCAGCGTTCCGGGAAATTTCTGGAAGGATGATGATATTAAGATCGGTTTGCTGCTGCCAGTTTCTCCTGATAAAGATTACCTGGCTCAAGCAGCTCAGGAGGGCGCAGAACTGGCTGTTTTTTTGGCCAATCAGCAGGGGGGATATCAGGGACATCCATTCAGACTGATCATCAGAACGGCTGATGGATTATGGGGCGCCGGTTCAAAGGAATCCGTAGATTTTGTCCATGAAGATCAGGTGGTTGCCTTGGTTACTGCCGTAGATGGCAGGAATGCCCACCTGGCAGAACAGGTGGCTGTCAAATCTCATGTGGTTCAGTTAAGTACCCGTGCCACGGATGAGACCCTCTCACAGGCATTTGTTCCATGGTTTTTCAGGATTGTTCCCAATGATAAACAGCAGGCAGAGACCCTGATCGGGGAAATTTACCGTATCCGGGGTTTGCAAAAAGTATATGTGGCCCATGAGGATGGCTATGATCATAAAATGGGCGCCGGATCTTTTGAAAAAACGGTGAAAAAAGAAGGCCTCAAACTGGAAGGCGTATTTAAATTCGGGCCGTCTGGTATTGATGCCGGTAATTTTCCCATAATGAATGATGCAGAGGCTCTTGTGATATTCGGATCCTTTGATTCAGCACAGCCGTTTCTTGAAGAAATCCGGGGATCATATCCGGATATACAGGTTTTTGGTTCTCTGTCTATGACATCCGACGGCCGGATCTGCTCCGGATTCTCCGGTGGATGTGATGGGGGTATTTTTATTTCCTCCAGATTCTGTTATACTACTCCGGGTAAAAAATTTAAGGATCTGTTTATTGAAAAATATGGACATATGCCGAACCCGGCGGCTTCCTATGCTTATGATGGGACCAATTTGATCATTGAAGCCGTCCGCACGGCAGGTCCGGACCGTGAAAAGATCAGGGATGTGCTGAAGGATATTAAATTTGAAAGCGGGGCTACAGGCATGATCGAGTTCGATCCAAGCGGCAACAGGATTTCGCCCGTCTTCCTGATAAAAATGATCAAAGGCCACCCTGTCATCCTGCATCCTTGAAATTATTCATGCCATGGCTCAAAGCCACGGCATGAATAATTTCAAATAACCGCCATTAATCCCTATTTTTACAGTCAAAATTTAAATTCATGCATCTGAGCGAACAGGAAATCCAACGACGTAAAGACCGGGAGGAATTGATTGCCCTGGGCATTCCCCCTTATCCTGCAGAAACATTTGAAATAAACGTTACGGCGGCCGACATCCATCAAAATTATGAAAAACGGAAAATGGATTATAAGAGCATATCCATAGCAGGCCGGCTGATGAGCCGCAGGATCATGGGTTCTGCATCTTTCGCCGAGATCCAGGATTCTACCGACAGGATTCAGATCTATCTTCGCCGGGATGATCTCTGTCCGGGGGAAGATAAAACCCTTTACAATACCGTTTTTAAAAAACTCCTGAACATGGGGGATATCCTCGGGATCAAAGGATTTGTATTCACCACCCAGACCGGTGAAATATCCATACATGTTCAGGAATTGACCGTCCTGTCAAAATCCCTGAGGCCATTGCCCATTGTGAAGGAAAAAGTCGATGAAGAAGGCAATGTAAGAACCTGGGATGCCTTTACAGATCACGAAATGCGTTACCGCCAGCGGTATGTGGATCTGATCGTAAATCCGGAAGTACGGGAAACATTCCGGAAACGTACGTTTATGATCAATTCCATACGTAACTTCCTCAATGATCATGGCTATCTGGAAGTCGAAACTCCCATCCTGCAGCCTGTTTATGGGGGTGCGGCAGCGAAACCCTTCACCACCCATCATAATAAACTTGATATGAAACTCTACCTGCGGATAGCCAATGAGTTATATCTGAAACGACTGATCGTCGGGGGTTATGATGGGGTTTATGAATTTTCCAAGGATTTCAGGAATGAAGGGATGTCCCGTTTTCATAATCCGGAATTCACGCAGGTTGAATTATATGTAGCCTACAAGGATTATCTCTGGATGATGGAACTTGTGGAGGAAATGATCGAAAAGGCAGCCCTCGATCTGCATGGGACCACACAGGTAAAGGTGGGAGAACAAGTGATCGATTTTCAGCTTCCATGGAAAAGATTTACCATGTTTGAATCGATCGAACATTATACCGGAATCGATATTTCAGGAATGGAAGAAGAGGAATTGAAACAAACGGCCGAAAGGCTGGAAGTTGAGATCGATCCCTCGATGGGTAAGGGAAAATTGATCGACGCCATCTTCGGGGAACGTTGTGAACCATATCTCATCCAACCCACCTTTATTATGGATTATCCCATTGAGATGTCTCCTCTTGCTAAGAAACATCGGTCGAAACCCGGGCTCGTGGAGCGATTTGAGGCAATTTGTAACGGAAAAGAAATATGCAATGCTTTTTCAGAGCTCAATGATCCCATCGATCAGCGGCACCGGTTTGAAGAACAACTGGAACTGGGTAAAAGGGGGGATGAGGAAGCCATGGTGCTTGCTGAGGATTTTCTCCGGGCACTGGAGTATGGTATGCCCCCATCAGCAGGTCTGGGAGTGGGCATCGACCGTCTTGCCATGATCATGACAAATCAGCCCTCGATCCAGGATGTCATATTTTTCCCGCAGATGAAACCCGAGAAAAAACAGGCCGTAGCCACCGAACAGGAATTTATTGATCAGGGTATCAGGCAGGAACTGATCCCCTTACTTCAACAGACAGGCATTGAGACCATTGAGCAGTTGAAGTCAGCCAATCCGAATAAATTGTTCAACGATGTCTGTGCCACGCGCAAAAAAATGAAACTGAACGATGTAAAGAATCCCACCCTGGAGGAAGTGAAAACATGGATAACGAAGTAAAGAATCTCTGGCCGTTCATAATCTGATCTGACGTCACAACATCCCAAAGAATTAATTGGAAAACAGTAAATATTACCTTCAAAATTGATAATTTTATTATTAAATAAAATCATAAGCTAAAGTTTAAAATCATGCACGAAAAAAGTATTGAACTCCTCAACAAAGCAGTAGCCGATGAACTTTCAGCCATTCATCAGTATATGTACTTTCACTTTCATTGTGATGACAAGGGATATGATCTTCTGGCCGGTTTATTTAAAAAAACAGCCATTCAGGAAATGATCCATATTGAAAATTTATCTGAAAGAATCCTGTTCCTGAAGGGGGATGTTGAAATGAAACCAGCGCAAGGTGTGGAAAAGATCCACGACGTAAAAAAAATGCTCGAAAAAGCCAGGGGAATGGAGGAGGAAAGCGCGCAGGAATATAACGTATGGGCAAATGAATGTTCCAGGAACAACGATGCCATTTCCAAGCAGCTTTTTGAAAGCCTGGTAGGAGAGGAAGAAACCCATTATGACCAGTTTGATGTGGAAGTGAACAATATGGAAAAATTTGGGGATAACTATCTCGCCCTGCAATCTATTGAGCGAAGCAAAAACGTATCAAACCGGGGCCCGGCTGCATGAACCAGATTAACTCATGCCTCTGTGACTTTGAGTCATGGCACGAGCTGATCTGGCTGCATTTAAAATCATAAATAAATGCCCTATCTTTGTGATAATCTTTTACCGGCCATCTGATCTGCCGGACTGATTTTTTGATTGATACGGCAGTTTGGGCTGTATTTTTAACTTAATTTTTTGATCATGAAAAGCAGTCGCAGGAATTTTCTGAAAAGTACCGGCCTGGCCATTGGCGGATCCCTGATTCTGCCGGCCTGTTATTATGAGCCTGCGCCATTCCGTTTTTTTACCCCGGAAGAGGCGGATTGTCTGATTGCAGTCTGTGAATGTATTATCCCTGCTGACGATATGCCCGGAGCTACCGATGCCGGTGTGATCTATTATATCGATAAGCAGGTTATGGGGCCCTTTAAAAAATTCCAGCAAACCTACCGGGAAGGTCTTGCCGCGCTGCAGATTGACTGCATGGGTTTAAAGGGAACAAGGTTTGAAGCGCTTTCTACTGACCAGCAGGTTGAATTCCTGGAAATGATGGAGAACAATGATGATATGCTGGAAAGCTGGCTCTTCGTTAAACCGGCTGCTTTTTTTAACCTGATCATCGATCATACCATGCAGGGATTCTATGGGGCTCCGCGTCATGGAGGGAACCGGGATTACATCAGTTACCGCATGCTGGGCATCGGTTATCCCCAGGTCGTGGGTCAGAACCGTTATGGAAATGGAGATAGCAATGGCTGAAATGAAATATAATGCAATCGTTGTGGGAGCCGGTGCCGGAGGGGGTGTCGTGGCAAAGGAACTGGCAACCGCTGGATTATCGGTACTTTTACTGGAGCGTGGTGGCTGGCCTGTTTATGATGATCATATCAATGATGAACTCATATCCCAGCGGACCTGGGTACTTGGGACGGCCTTTGGACCGGATGGAGATAAAAATCCAAGGGTAATCCTCAGGAAAGATGGTTCCAGGGAAATCATCGGTCCGACCGATGGATGGGACTATA
>JAGTVG010000486.1 GCA_018224645.1 Cyclobacteriaceae bacterium | reverse complement strand
TTATGATCATGTTTTACATTAACCAGGACCAAGGCGGCTTACGTGGGCAAACGGTATAAATAATATAAATTGCTGACCATAGGATTCTGTTTACTTTCCCCATATACTTCTTTAATACCGGGATGGGATATCGCGCGGCGGATCTTTCTTATTGTCTGTATTAGTCATTTTTCCCGGATTTTCACTAAATTGTTATTATGCCCGATCAAAGACATCAATTAGCCGCTATCATGTTTACCGATATGAAAAATCCAATTTTTTACTTTTCAATCCTGATATTTTTATCAATACAGCATGTTAATTCTCAAATTATTCCGGAACAAAGGCGCATCACCTGGAAGCCCGGCATCCCTGAAGGCCCTCACCAGGTGAGCGCGTCAGTAGAAAATGTAGTAAATTACGGGGCGGATCCAACCGGTAAAACAGATAGCCATGACGCTTTCGCTTTGGCAATTGACAAACTCCCCTTGACGGGCGGTGTCGTATATGTGCCCGAAGGAACTTACCTCCTGAACTCAACATTATCCATTAATAAAAGCCATGTGGTATTGAGGGGCGCAGGCATCACTACAGCAAGACTGTTGTCCAATGTGAGTGGTGTTTCCATAAATGTTGAATCTGACACGGAAGGAAACTGGCAAAAGATAACAGGAGGCCATAGCCTGGGTTCGTTCCAGATTGAAGTTGAAAATGGTTCTGATTTTACGAAAGGATCATTTATTGAGATACAGCAGAAAAATGATTCCGCGATCATGTATACTAAAAATACATGGATCCAGCGTTGGGCGGAAAATTCGGTCGGTCAGCTTTTAGAGATAGCGGAGGTAAACAGCAATAAATTAACATTGAAAACCAGCTTGCATCATACATTTTCCAAAGATCTGAACCCGGTGGTCCGGCCGGTAAACATGGTAAAAAATGTCGGGATCGAAAACCTTTATATTCAGAAACTGATACCGGCAAATCATACCATTTCGTTCAATCATACCGCTTATTGCTGGATAAAGCATGTTGAAAGTTACATGACCATGCGTTCGCATGTCCGCATTTCAGCATCAATAGGCCACGAGATAACGGAATGTTTTTTCCATAATTCCTATAATTACGGTGGCGGTGGCCATGGCTATGGCGTGGAATGTGCACATCATGCCAGTGATGTCCTGGTCGAAAACAATGTTTTTGACTCGCTCAGGCATGCCATGATGGTGCAAACAGGTGCAAACGGCAACGTCTTCGCATACAATTACTCTACGAATCCGGTACAGGGTGAACCCGGATCGGTTTTGAATTCCGGTTGGGTGCCTCCCGATATATCAGTTCATGGTCATTATCCGTTTATGAATCTTTTCGAGGGCAACGATGTCATGGAAATAGGAATTTCGGATTATTGGGGGCCGGCCGGACCGGGCAATACTTATCTGCGGAATAAGGTAAACGGGGATGGTATTTTATGTTATGATCATTCGCACGAACAGAACCTGTTGGGGAATTATACGACTGCTCTGATCAATACCGACAAAACCTGTTTGCGTCTGCTGGAACATGGAAACATCATCAATGGTGAAATTTTATGGGATGATGAAATTCAGGAACATACCATTCCGGCATCCTGTTATCTGGATACTGCACCCGCTTTTTTTAAGGGTTATGACTGGCCTCCCTTCGGTCCGGATGCTGAAAAAGGCAACAAATTGCCAGCTCAAAAAAGATATGAGTGATGATGCATGGATATTGGATTCCTGCCGGATGAACACTAAATTAAAATGGCAATTATACAGCATTGTACACCTTCCCACATTGTCTTCTAATGGAAGGAATCTCGATAGAAAGGAATTTTCACATGATTGAATGTTCGCGCCAATTCAGGGTCAATGATAATCGTCCAATAAATTTGATTTTAAATGAATGCTTTGCTTTTACTGATGCAATTTCTTATTTTACCCGGCTTTATTCTGCATCAAGGTTATATATTGCATTAAGCAGTGTCAGTTCCCGCTTTTGCATTATGGTATTGACTTGCAGTTTAAATGACCATCCGGAAGACGAATATTCCGGCTTTCTTGATCAGGGAAAAAATACACTTAACAAACAACGACCATGTACAGATCAGATGATTCATTCCAGAAAATATACAATCGTCTTATCCCGGTTGTTATCGTATTTCCGGTCATCTTCCTGATATTTTTTATTGTGGTATCGATGATCCAGCTTCGTGAGATCAATAAACGCATCGAGGAAGGTCAGTCGCAGACGATTAAAGATCTGTTGACCCAGGTAGCCACCACAAATCATCTAAGTCATCAGCAATTGCAGTTTATCACCCTGGCCGTACTCGAGGAAGAAAGTCTAAGCGAGCGATATAATCAGGGACACTATTCACTTGTGAGCCGTTCCTTCAAACAATTTCTCGGTTTCTTTACCGGTATCATTATGGTCATTGTAGGTTCTGTATTTGTATTGCTCAAACTGAAAGAAAGGATCGATATCGATGCGAACCAGGGAGAAACCTGGAAAATTTCCCTGATAACTAGCTCCCCCGGGGTTGCTTTTGCCGTAGTCGGGGCAATTTTAATAAGTATTGCCTCACTCACCAAGGATGTAATTTCGGTCCGTGACACCGGATTGTATCTTACCCGGGAATACCTGGTAGCTCCGTATTTCACCGGCAACGGGTCAAGGGAACAGACGGCGGCTGATGTAAAGGAAATACATGAATACATGCGTGGACAGGCGTCTTCATCGGATAGTTCAGCGGTGCAATTATTGTTTCCGCCGGAATAAACAAGCGTCGATAAAAGGAATACATGGTGATTGCTCCAACTATAATAAATCAATGAAACAAAAACCACAAAGGATATGAAACCAAGGATCCATATTATAAACATTATCCTGCTCGGATCGCTCATGCTCAATACGGCGTATGGCCAGAATCAGCAGGAGATCGATCAATTACTGGCATATCTGCAGGAAGGCAAATATGTCGAACTGGTTAACAAGGTGGGCGCGATGCGCCAGAAGGCTTATTATAAAAATGCATTCATGGATTATTGTCTTGCTTATGGGTACTGCCGGCTGCAAATGCCTGAGATGTCAAGAGAGTGGTTTACACACATCATGAAGAGTTACAATACGATCAATGTTGAAAAAGAAAGGGAGTTATTACAGCTTCGGGAAGAATGCTCTTCTCGACAGGTTGATTTGAATCCCACGTTCACCATGGTTAACTATCTGAGTTCCATGAGCAATGATGCATTTGAAGGCAATACGGCAGGTATCGAATCAAAAATGGGCATACCAAATGTGAGGGAGAGGGTATCGGAAATTGATTTTGAACACGCAAGATTCGATGTATCTAACCGGCAATTTACCCTGCCGGAGAAGACTGCGGCATGGAATTATTATCAGAATTTATTAGGGAGTGAAACCAACCTGGACCGGTATGATACCACAGAACACATGCTGATCATTTATTCAAGTGAGTCGGGAAACATTAAAAACCAGATCCAGGAATTGGAACGGTATTATCAATACTACAATCAAAGGTTCGCGTTGGGTGGCAGTAACAGGCTTATCACTGTTTTTTATTATAACAACCGCAGCGAATTTAACCGGGGATCATTAAAGCTTCACAACATCACTGTACCGGGATCCACCTTTGGTTACACCTCCAGTGCCGATCTCATCCTGACAGGGATTGCAAGCAGATCCTGGCTGGGCGCCTTAAAACATGAATTATTCCATCTGATGGTCAGATCCTCCATCGGGGATGTACCCCCCTGGATGGATGAGGGGATTGCCTGTCTGTTTGAATCTTCAAGCCTCATGGAAAACGAAACTGCCAGTTTTAACCTGAGAAACTATCGCACATCGCTGCTTGACAACTTAAAGCTAATCCGTGCAGAAAGCAATCATCCGCTTCCGGTGCCCTCAGTCCAGGAGTTAATCAATTTCAGCTGGCTGGACTTCAGTGGCCGTCCCGGTGATCTTACAATGAAAGCCAGCATAAACTATTCGATCAGCTATGTCTTTTCAAAATACCTGCTGGATAAAGGAAAATTAGAGATCATCATAAATGCATACCGCAACCGCACATACCAGGAAATTCTGAACGCAACGGAATTCAGGGATAATCCCTTGAAAGTCATTCATATAAAACCCGCTGATCTCTTAATGGAAGAATCAATGAATATGAATCTGGGCGAAATACAACAGGAATTTGAAAACTGGTGTTTGTCAAACCTTGGAGTTAATCCTTATCAATGAAATATCAGGCATAATTATTTTATAGCCGTTTCAATTCTTCCCACACCTCAGCCCCTCCGATGGAGGGGAAGTATAGATCTTCAGATGAATATCTGGTCTTCTTAATTTATAATCATGTTTTACATTAACCAGGACCAAGGCGGCTTACGCGGGCAAACGGTTTAAATAATATAAGTTGCTGACCACAGGTTTCGGTTTACTTTCCCATATACTTCGTGAATACCGGGATGGGATATCGCGCGGCAGATCTTTCTTATTGTCTGTATAGTTCCCGGAACTCCGGAGGTGTTCCATGAGTGTTGGCTGAGGCTCATGGATATTGAAATTCAGCGGCATTCAATCATCAGCGTCCACTTTGCGAGACGCTGATGGAGAGAGGAATGTGGGTCGCTGATGGAGGAGAATGGAAGGAATCCTGACTGAAATGATATTATGCAACGGATAGCCACTCCGGTTCCGGGTAATGCAGCACAGCGAAATCGTGCAGGCATGGATTTCCGTGCCAGCTCCTGGGTTCGCACTGTGTTTTCCGTAAGTCGGTCCAGAGAGCCGGATCCAGTACACAGCATCCACGCCAGCTCCGGTACCGGAACTAACAAACATTTATATACGAATATTAAACGGTTAAGACTTGACTTTCCCTGAAATCATTTTAAAATTTACATTGTACAATTAGCTAATATCCCAGTCAGAATATTAACCGGTTCTCGAAGAAGCTATGTGACCTTAAATTTTTGTTTAACCTAAATCTTTACCAAGTATGAAAACCATTAAATTATTTCTGATATTTACCGGTTTTTTATTCTTTAATTCCTGCAACCAGGAAGAGAGTCAAATTCAACCCGTGGACGATCTTACAGACCAGATCGGCTATTGGCATAATGTTGCAGTTGCCTCAGTATTTGATAATCCCGTATTTACAGCCGCCCTGAAGGCTGAAACGCTTTCCAGTTCCGCAGTCCGGGATATGATCATGATTGAACTTTCGAAAAAGGACGCCCGTCTGTTTGATTATGAAACCATCAGGACTGAGCTTGACTGGTCCGACCGGATCCTTGAAGAAAAGGAAATCCTTAACCAGCCGACATCAGCCTACTTAAGGAAAAAGGAGAGCCCATCGGTGAATTTTGAAGCCATATTCAAATACCTTCATCAAACCAATGTGATCGGAGAGGGACTGGCAGAAAAGTTTATTCAATTGAATAAAAAAGTGATGTTAAATGAGGTTTCGCGCCAGGAAATCATCAAATTATGCCAACAGATTGAAAATCTGCCCTTATCAGGAAGAGAAAGAAGCTATGTGAAAGTATTTAACCAGGTGTTGCGAGCTTCTGACAATTACTGGGGCCATGCCCACGCCAAAATTCAGTCTGATAGAACCGTGGGGATCATATGGGCAGATGCAGCCGGCGGTTTATACGGTATGTTGTGCGGGCCGGTATGTTCAATAATTGAAGCAGCCATGTTTTCAACACTCGTAGCCATTCAATAATAACCATAATAAATTTTTACAGCGATGAGAATGAATGTTTTTATGCCAGCCCTTTATCCCTATCGATGGAAATACTTCGGGATCTTTTTACTTACCGTCCTGTTCCTTTACCTGCTTGCAAATCAGATATCCCTGGTGAATATTAATTGGGATATCCAATGGATCAAATGGGGTATACTGTTTTCCCTGACCCTCATGGGTTACAGCAAGGAAAAAAACGAAAATGAAAGGATAAAAAATATCCGTATCATCGCACAGCATTATGCTTTTCAATACCTGATCAGTCTGACCATTGCTTATTATCTTGTGATCTTCATCTTCAATTTACCTGCAGCGCTGACCTCACTTGATCTTATTTTAATGGGACTGGTTTTGAATACCGTATTTTTTTATACGGGTAAATGGATGGGGAGGAAGGATGTTGATCTGACCTATAAAAGCCTGATTCAAATCCTGAAGGAAGATAAATTATTGATCCTGATATGGAGTATCTTAACGCTTAGTACAATTTTGATTATCCTGATTCTGTAGTAGTTTGATTGATTAGATTGTTCGTTCAACTGGCGCGGCTGTCCTGGCCGCGCTTTGTTCTTTTACTGTCCTTTCCTCCTGATATTTTCGATCCTGCCCTCATTTATTGTCCGGTTGTTTTTTCAAAACAATTTGCCTTATCAAAATGTTACTTACGCAATCATAAAAAAACATATTTAATGTAAACCAAAATCAATGTCCTATGGAAAAATTCAGATTACCCCTGGTGAAATTATCAGGAAGTTTCATCGCCCTGATGTTCATGTTCTTAGTGATCACCTCCTGTAACAAGGAGGAGAATGTACAGCCACCCCTCCAGGAAGATCTTCCGGATCTGGTCACCGCGCTTGAAAGTTTTGATGAGGAAGTAGAGTATTCAGATGCCGAAGGAGAAAATGCACGATGGGGAGCAATTAAAAAGAAAACACCAACTTTTTTCACCCTGGCTGCTGCCCTGAAATACACAGGGTTATTTATTCCTGTTGTACAGAACAGATTAACGGTTTTTGCACCAACGGATGAAGCATTTAATGAACTGGGAATCAACCTCTGGAATATCAGGAAGCAGGATAAGGACTTTTTAACCAGTGTCATATTGTATCATGCTGCAGCCGGATTTATCTATTCGAATGATCTTCCAGCATGTTCACTGGCAATGTTAGATGGATCATTCACCGGCTTTAAATACCAGATGGGCAAGGTATTCATCAATGACGCGACAGACGATTTTGCACAAGTGATTTTCACAGATAAAAAAGCATTGAACTCCGTCTTTCATGGCATCGATAAGGTGCTCATTCCTCCCACAGAAACAATTGCTGGAATTGCCTCCGGAAATGATAATTTTGATATTCTGGTTGGTCTTCTGGGTGCTGCAAATCTGGCAGGAGTCGTGAATGATCCCGATCAGAATTTAACAGTCTTTGCGCCAACAGATGCTGCTTTTAAAAGTTTAACCGGACTGACGGATGAGGATGAAATTATTGAAGCGCTGGCAGTAAATCCTTTATTGACTGAAATTTTATTACATCATGTGGCTGCCGGATCCACTTTCTCCTTTTGTTTAACCGATGGACAGTCAATACCTACACTAAACGAAGATAACCTGACGGTTGATCTTGGGAACCTTGAATTATCAAGTTCTTCCGGGAATGTAGCAGGTCTTGTTCCCGGATTATTGGATATCCATGCAAACAACGGTGTAATCCATGTTATCAATGCAGTATTACTTCCGGCACCCAAACCCTGATATCAAAGTTAAATACTGAATATCCGAACTTTAAGAAGCCGGAATGACTGAATTGTTCCGGCTTCCTTTTTCACAAGTTATTTACCTCCCGTTGATCAGGCAGTTCCCTGCATTTTCCAGTGGAATATATTATTTCATGCAATCAATCAATCTTCCACAGCCTCTTAAAATCATTTTGATACATCCGGATCACGTCATACCATTTTAATTTAAAACCACCTAAATTAGCGTTCCGATTTTTGATACTTGAAAAGGATCACAACACTGTACAGGAATGCTTTCGGCGGATTGTCACAACCTGCCTGGATGCTGGCTGTCGTCATGCTGATCAACAGGAGCGGGACCATGGTCCTCCCTTTCCTCAGCATTTACCTGACCTCTTCCCTTGGATTTTCAGTTCAGCAGGCCGGATACATCCTCAGCAGTTTCGGGATCGGGTCGATTATCGGATCCTGGATGGGTGGATCGCTGGCGGACCGGTA
>JAGTVG010000485.1 GCA_018224645.1 Cyclobacteriaceae bacterium | reverse complement strand
CCGGAGTGTGTGTCAGAATTTCGAAAAAGACATCATCGCTACGCTCTCGGGCCACATAGATCGCATAAAAAAATATAAAAAGATATATTTCATACAACAGGACCGGAGACAACAATTCAGAGAGCTTGAAAATGGTTTTAGTACCTTCTGTTCAGCATATAACTTGAAATCTGCCACAATTCCCGGTCTTGAAGAACACCGTATAGAGAAACATGGACTTTATTTAACGGTCGAGGATAAAGATCTCTTCAACATCATTAAATCCTGCAAGCAAAAACAATATGTTCTGGGACAGAACATTGGTGTGATCAGTTATAATGATACGCCTTTTAAGGAGATCATCGGTGATGGGGTCTCCACAATTTCAACGGATTTTCAACAAATGGGACAATCAGCCATTGAAATGATCTTCAATAACAGAACCCTGCACATAGAGAATCCGTCAAAACTTATTCTCAGAAATTCTTTTTAGAAGCCGGTAACAATGAAAATAATCAAACCAAAACTGCATTACGACAATATGACCGGGGTATTATCCGGAGAGGCCATTGGAGAGAAGATTGCCAGGATTAAAGATATGGCTGGATTTTATGCTGATGAGAACAGCAGAAAGAGATTTGACCAGGATGTTCTGGTTTATCGTGTCCAGTATTATTCTCCTGTACCCGAAGGAACCGAGGGCGGTCTTTTTTTTGGCAACACCACCGTATTTCCCGGTAAAGTTGGCGATGAATACTTCATGACCAAGGGACATTACCATGCCATCGGAAACCGGGGAGAATATTACTGGTGTATTGAAGGAAGCGGTTTGTTGCTCATGATGGATCAAGATAATCATACTTGGGCTGAAGAAATGTTACCTGGAAGTTTGCACTACATGCCTGCATATGTGGCGCACAGATCCATAAATGTCAGGAAAGAGCCGCTTGTTTTTGGTGCATGCTGGCCATCGGATGCCGGGCATGAATATGGGTTGATCCTGGAAAAAGGATTCGGGCTTCGCGTGAAGGAAATCAAGGGGGCAATGACGCTGGTAAAATATTAGCGTGAATATCATGCCTCCCGTAAATAATTGGATTTTGATTAAACCGCTAACAAATATCATATGATTATAGGGATAGACCTGGGAGGGACAAGAATAAAGGGCGGCCTGGTAAATAATGGTTTTTTGATCGATACTGAGATCATCGAAGCGGAATCCGACAATGAATTTAAAAGTCAGCTTCCAAAATTAAAAAAACTCATCGATTCGCTGCTGAAAAGGAATAATCTTACCAGGGATCATTTATCAGGCCTCGGTTGTACTTTTCCGGGCATTGTCGACAGCATTCAAATGAAAATCCTGTCAACCAATGTGAAATACAGGGGTGCCCCCGATGTTGATCTGAGCGGTTGGATTCTGGGAACCTATAACCTGCCTTTTGCCATGGATAACGATGCCCGTGTAGCCTTATTGGGAGAATGGCAATATGGCGCCGGAAAAGGCATTGATGATCTCGTGATGGTGACGCTTGGGACAGGAATCGGAGGAGCTGCCCTCATGAACGGCCAACTGGTTAGGGGCAAGCACTTTGTGGCAGGATGCCTTGGCGGACATTTCACCATCAACTACCAGGGTTCTGAATGTCAATGCGGCAATGTCGGATGTGTGGAAGCGGAGGCTTCCACCTGGAGACTGCCCCAGATGATCCGGGAATCAACCGGTTCAGGCAATAGCCCATTATTGCGGATGGAGCAGGTTGATTACCGTCTGGTATTCGAACTGGCGAAAGAAGGCGATCGGCTTGCAAGGGACATCAGGGAAAAAAGTCTCAAAGCCTGGGCTTTTGGAATTGTAAACATGATCCATGCCTACGACCCTGTCCGGGTGATTGTCGGTGGCGGCATCATTCATCAAAATGGAGAAATCATACCTGACATACAGAAAATTGTGAATCAGCATTCATGGACCCCCTGGGGTAATGTAAATGTGGTTAAGGCACAGTGGCCGGATCATAATGCCATTTTAGGATGTGAGTATTTATTAAATAATTCAGCACTTCAAAATAAGTAGTACATTGACAAATTTCAATAACACACCCTGTGTCGAGGTAAAAGAAGATTTTACGGTCTGGAAGGGATGGGCTGATATTTGTTCACAAATAAACCAGGCTATTTCAAAGGCAGAAAAAGACAATATGATTGTCATCATTGAAACCTATCAGGGTGTCATTGATGAAGAACTGGTGGCCGCCCTGCAGAAAGGGATTGGCCATGATCTTTGGATAAACTCCGCGAATGCCATGAAGCGCGAGGAGGAATTATTGGCGTTGGTTTATCCGGATGTCACCGATGATCGCATTTTCGGTTATCTTACCCGGCTTAACATGACTGATTTTATGGATCAATCTGCCCTCCTTGAAATTAGGGGAACGATTAATCAGGCAACAGGAACAATAATCATTTACGGTACCGGCGGCTCGCTGATTCCTGATTCATATGACCTGTTAATTTATGCCGATATGGCCAGGTGGGAAATACAGCAGCGAATGAGAAAGAACCTGGTGG
>JAGTVG010000484.1 GCA_018224645.1 Cyclobacteriaceae bacterium | reverse complement strand
AGGTTGGAACCGAGTCCTTCCTGGTATTTAATCTTCGTATGGTCATAAACTTCCCTGGCAAGGGCCATGTTTTTTTCCTGGCTTTCCAGTTCTTTCAGTCCTGAGATCAGATTATTTTTCTTCTCGGCAACCTCTACCGTGATGTTTTTTTCAAGCATCATCCGCTGCAGGTTCAGTTGTTTGATCTTCAGTTTGTTCTGTTGGATCTTTTTTGATTTTAGAAGACCGTCAAAAATTGGTATATACACAGAGAGACCTGCAAGTTGGTAATCAGGCCATACGGTACGGTCGCCCCATTCCACCAGGGAACTGGCCTCGAGCACACCCGCATTCATTCCCCAGCTTGCCACAAGATCGAGTTGTGGCAGATACTGGACCTTGTTGTTCTTCATATCCAGTTGTTGCAGCTCCAGGTTTGTCTGTAATACAGAATATTCGATACGCCTTCCGTAACTCGTTTCCATGATAAGGATGTCCTCCGTTTTCAGATTCAGGTCTGAGAGACGTTCAGTTATTTTCACTTCCTGTTCAATGGGCAAACCCATCTGGAACTTCAACAGGTTGATGCTGATTTCGATCAATCTTTCTGAGTTGTCCAGTTGGGTGGAAATATTATTGAATTCAACCTGTGTCCGGTTGAGATCGATTTTTTCTGCGAATCCATTGTCGAACATAATCCGGGTCTCCCTCAGCAGGGTGTCCAGGCGACTATAATTATCAAGGATCAGATCCTGCCCCACCATATTGACAAGAAGGGTAAAATAGGCTTTGACGACAGATTCTACGACGTCGATCTTTTCCCGGACCAGTTGTTTTGAGGAAAGTTCCGTAAAGGTTTTGGCAGCCTTCAATCCGACAAAATAGGATCCATCGAAGATCATCTGGTTGAGGTTAATACCGATAAGCCCGTCATAGGGAGTCCCGAACTGCAGCTCAATGACTTCGCCTGCCGGAGCCGAAGGATCAAATATATTGGCTGGAACAAAGGTCCGCCTGATGATAAAGTTCTTATTGAAACTTGCAGTTATATCTACCTGCGGCAATCCTGCAGAAAGGTATTCCCCTGTGACCGCCCTAGATACAGCCACTTCAGTGTCGGCAATCAGGATATTCTCATTATTCTTCAACGCGGTCTGTATGCATTCCTCCAGTGTCAGATACATCACAGAATCCCGAGTGTCCTGGGCAGATGAATCATTCCCGGCCAGGACCAGGAAGCCAATGGCAAATAGTAAAAATCGGGTAGCAACGCTCATGGTTGTATATGGTTTTTAATATAATCGTTCAATAAAACATGTCCTTTTTCTGTCAGGATCCCATGGATAAAATGATCAAACAGTTTGATCTGGACATCCCGGAAATCATATTTATCCGGGGGAAAAATGCTTCCGTCCGCAATAAGCTGCAGAATTTCGAACCGCAGTGTGATCAGTATTTCCGGATCGATATTTTTCCTGAAATATCCCTGCTCAATCCCTTCCTTCAGGGTTTCGATCATACTTTTTGAAAAAACATCCTTCTTATAATCGACAAAAAGTTGCCAGGCCTCCTTGTAATATTTTTTCAGGTCATACAGGACTACAGGGTTCATCTTTTCAAAGGATTTCCGGATAAAAAGTGAATGCCTGTACAACTTTTCAATGGCATTTTCGGCATTTGCCTGGATCTGCCCAAAATTCTCCTTTTCCGTTTCGAGATGTAATTTGGCAACTTTGTTCACGATCTCATTTTTATCATGGAAATACTGGTATACCGTTTTTTTTGAAATGCTCATGGACCTGGAAATATCGTCCATGGTTACACTTTTAATCCCGTATTTTAGAAACAAAGAGGCTGCCTCCTGAATGATTTGATCTGAAATATCCTGCATGAAAACTCTGGAAACTTAAAAATTTTATAAAGTTTTTATAGTATACTGTAGCGGTGAAAAAATGTTCAGCTAAAGGCAAAAAATATTTGATATTTTAGGTGATCGGCAAAATGTATGTATATTCGGCAAATCAACATGATATAAAGAATCCAGTTCCATATGATCCCGTCAACATCGGAGACATACGGAAATGGTCATTGCCGGTTGTAAAAACCATATTAATCAAATGTTAATTTCTCCCGTGAAAAAGATGCAGTTTTCAGAAAGATCCTTCCGGTTATTTGCCTCTGTTACAGGGAACGGAAGCAGAAAGATCATCGCTTTTCATGGTTTCGGGCAGGATAATTCGGTATTCAGGATATTCCATAAAATCACCGATCATTCATATCAGCTGCATTCATTTGATCTGCCATTTCATGGAAAGAGCAGTATGCCCATCCGGAAAGGAGGTCTGGATAAAGATCAGTTCAGGGATTTTTTCCTGGATTATTTTCAATCGACTGCTATATCTTCCTTTACCCTGATTGGATTCAGCATTGGGGCGAAGTTTGCCTTAAATCTCGTTCATTTTTTTCCGGAACGGATTGACCGGCTCATCCTGATCGCTCCGGATGGGTTGAAAATCAATTTCTGGTACCATATGGCTACGAATACCTGGTTTTCAAGACATGTATTCCGTTATTTTATGCAGCATCCGGTGATTTTTATGAAGTTTGCCGATATGCTCACGGTGACCAGGCTGATCCATCCGTCGGTTAGCCGTTTTGCCAAAAGCCAGATGGAAGATGATCGAATCCGGCAGCTTATTTATGATTCCTGGGTAAATTACCGGACATTGAATCTTGACATCAGGGATATGGGAAAGGTGATCGACAGGCACAGGATCCCCGTGGAAATATTCCTGGGAGAGAAGGACCGGGTGATCAGCGCGGATGCGGTAAAACCATTGATCAGGGAATTTCACCATGTAAAGGTGCATATGCTACCGGTTGGCCATACCCGGCTGATCGAAGACACCGCTGAGTTTTATGAACGGGAAGGATTTTAGGTTATGAAATTATGAAATTATGAAATTATGAAATTATGAGGATATGTAACTAAGTCTCTCACACACAATATTAATTCCAGATTTCACAAATGCCAGTCCCTTCGGAATATAGCCCACAATAACACAATTACATAATTCCCACAATTACATAATTCCGACAATTCCCATAATTCCCACAATTCCCATGTAAATCAGGGATAAAGAAATTGATCTATCTTTATCTTTAAAAATTTTGAATAAATCAATTTGAATTTTGACTATTATCTGCCAAGTTTTTTTTCTTCTTCAGGAAACATATGTATCCATTGATCAGTTTGAGGCAGATCAGCACATCATTTTTTGTTGAATTAAAACTTTCCAAACTGATATATTCTTCATCCAATGCAACATATAAATGATCCAGAATTTCAAAAAGAGACCCTCGTGCCTGTCTGCAGAACTGGATGTTTTCCTTGTAATGAAACCGGCCAAAGCCTTCAGCAATGTTGGCTGTTACCGACCTTGACGATCGGATTAACTGGACAGACAACAGGTACTTTTCACAACCAGGAAATGTTTTTGTCAGAACAGAAATTTTTTTTCTGAAATTCCGGGTCAGTTTCCAGACATTTAAGTCTTCAAGTTGATATGAAGCTGGCATTTTTTGATAATTTTAGCTGGT
>JAGTVG010000483.1 GCA_018224645.1 Cyclobacteriaceae bacterium | reverse complement strand
GTATGAAGGAACTCGAAGAAATGCGGATGCTTGAAGAGGTGGACGATGCCTCCGACTGGTGATCGTTCAGATATCACGCTCCGGCAAAGGCTTCGCACGGGTTAACTCCCGGTACCGGGTTTGCCTGAAAAAGGCATCACTTCCCTCAAGACCCGCGTCAGAAAACCTCCTTGAAAATATCATTAAAAATGATAAACACCATCAGGGATAACAGCAGCACCATGCCCACTTTCTGTGCAGCTTCCATAAATTTATCGGATGGTTTCTGGCCGGAAACTATCTCATATGTCAGGAACATTACATGTCCGCCATCAAGGGCCGGTATGGGAAGGAAGTTCATAAAGGCCAGGATCATCGAAAGTAAACCGACCAGGTTCCAGAACCTGAGCCAATCCCATTGTCCTCCGAATGTTTTGGCAATACCGATCGGCCCGGATACCGACTTTGAAAAATCCAGGTCTCCCGAAAAGATCTTCCCGAAAGCCTTGATATTCACAAACACGATCCCGAAGGCTTTATCGATCCCCTTGGGAATGGATTCGCCAAAATTATACTGAACAGTGGCATAATTGATTTGTGGATCCGGATAAAATCCCATGGTCCCGTCGGATGCAACCGGTATCTGGAGATCAAGGGTCCTTTCATCCCGTTCCACCACCACAGGCACTGTCTGATCTTCAAGGGTATCCACCACGGTTTTGAATTCATAATAAAAATTTATGGGAATCCCGCTTATGCTTAGGATCCTGTCACCCTCCTGCAATCCGCCGGAGGCGGCACCGGTACCTTTAACAACTTCCCCGATCCTGAATTTGAATATGGGATCGATAAATTCAGGATTCTTGTTTTTGCGTGAAGGGCTGAGTTGTTCGATGAAATTCCCGGGCAGGGAAACCTCCAGGATATTGCCATTCCGTTCAACGGTATAATACGCCTCATCCTCCAATAATGCATTCGGGCTTGTCAGATCGGAAAAACTCTGATAGTCATGCCCGTTTACCTCCAGAATCTTATCACCGGTCTGCAAACCAATCTCCCGGGCAAGGTCATGGGCATAAATTCCATACTTATTCGCTTCCTCCTTAGGGATATAGGTATCCCCCATAGAGTACGCCATGATAATGAATATGACAATTCCTGTGATCACATTGACGAGGATCCCGCCGATCATGACGATTAGTCTCTGCCAGGCAGGCTTTGCCCTGAACTCCCAGGGTTTTGGTTCTTCGGACATGGATTTTACATCGAGCGATTCATCGATCATCCCGGCGATTTTCACATAGCCGCCCAGGGGGATCGCCCCGATCGAATATACGGTTTCTCCATATTTGAATTTAAAGATCCTTGGTGGAAATCCGATCGAATACTGCTCGACACGCATCCCAAAAATTTTGGCAGCCAGCAGGTGTCCCAGCTCATGCAAACCCACTAAAATCGAAAGCCCCAGGATCATCTGGGCCGCCATTACAAGTACATCCATCAGTTAATAATTTCTTTAGCTATAATTCTTGTTTCTTTATCTGACATGAAATAATCTTCATATCCTGGTTTGGATATATACGGAATCCGGTCCATACAGGCTTCGATAACATCCGGAATTTCCAGAAATCCTAATTTATCCTTTAAAAAAGCCTCTACAGCAACTTCATTGGCTGCATTGATAACACAGGGCACAATGCCCCCTTTCCTTAGTGCCTCGTAGGCGATGGCCAGATTCCTGAAGGTATCCGTATCAGGTTCTTCAAAATTCAGTTCGGTTTTATTTGCAAAACTATACCTTGGAAAATCAGATTTCCAACGGTTTGGGTAAGATAATGCAAATTGTATCGGAATTCTCATGTCCGGAACACCCATTTGCGCCTTGATGGACCCATCTTCAAATTCGACCATCGAGTGGATGATGGACTGCGGATGAATGACCACCTCTATCTGGCTGTGATCGACGCCAAATAACCACCTGGCTTCGATCACTTCCAGACCCTTGTTCATTAAGGTTGCGGAATCGATCGTAATTTTTGCTCCCATATTCCAGTTGGGATGTTTAAGCGCATGCTCCCTGGTAACGTATCCGAGTTCGTGGCGTTTTTTCCCCCGGAAAGGCCCACCGGAGGCCGTCAGGATGATCCTTTCAATTCTGTTGTGAAATTCACCGAGCATACACTGGAATATGGCAGAATGTTCTGAATCCACCGGAAGTATATTCACGCCCTTTTCTGCGGCGAGTTCGGTAATGTATTCGCCCGCCACCACAAGGGTTTCCTTATTGGATAATGCCACCTGTTTTCCGGCATTGATGGCCCTGATCGTGGGTTTCAGTCCGGAGAATCCCACCATGGCAGTGAGTACCGTATCAATGGTATCCATTTCCACCACGGAAGCAATGGCCTCATGACCCGCATAAACTTTAATGTCATGTCCTGAAAGGGCATCGTTCACCTGGTCATACAGGAGGTCATTGCCGATAACCACCGCATTGGGACGGAATTCAAGGGATTGAACGATCAGCAGACCGGCATTGTTATTGGCCGTAAGAACTTCCACGGAAAAATAATCACGGTTCGACCGGATTACATCCAGGGCCTGGGTACCGATGGAGCCGGTTGATCCCAGAATGGCTATTTGTTTTTTATAGTTGTCCAACGGCTGTTCAGATACATGGAAATATAAAAAATGTTTAATGAATTACATATTTTTCAAGAAAATCGGCAATAGTCCTGTCATTCGCTAAGCGTGGCACCTTATTCTGGCCCCCCAGTTTTCCGTATGATTTCATATAATCCCGGAAAGCGCCCCCGGAAAGTTTCCTGATCTTCAGGGGATGCAGGATGGCACCTGAAACAAGATCAAAATAATAAGAATTCAGCTTCTGAAGTTCCTCATCAATGATCTTTTCAAAGGTTTCCATATCCTCAGGTTCCCTGCCGAATTCCATGTACCATTCATGCAAAGGCAGCCCTTCACGGGGTGTAACCTGCGGGGCCACGGTAAATTCAACAAGTTCGACTTCCGGATGTTTCCGCATGGCATATTGCATGGCCTTTTCCACTTCCTCCCCGATCACATGTTCACCGAATGCCGATATGAAATGTTTGATCCTTCCTGTCACGATAAGCCGGTAGGGATCTTTCGATATAAATTTGACCGTATCTTCAATAGTATATCCCCATAAACCGGCATTGCTGTTTATGATCAATGCATAATTGACGCCGACTTCCACCTCATCGATTTTTAACCTTGAGGGATTTTCCCCGGAATATTCTGAGGCAGGTATAAATTCAAAAAAAATGCCCGAATTGAGCAGAAGCAGCAAGCCCGGATCATCCTGCCTGTCCTGGAAGGCAATAAAGCCTTCCGATGCAGGATAGGTTTCAATGGAATCAATTTTTTTTCCGATCGATTCATATAATTTTGCCTTATAGGGCTCGAAATTCACTCCGCCATAAACGAAAAGGGAAAAATCCGGAAAAACCTCAGCTATCTTTTTCCCCGTCCGCTGGATGATCCTGTCGAAATACATCTGTACCCAGGGCGGGATACCGGAAATCAATGTCATCCGTTTACCCAGCGTTTCATCGATTACCCGTTCAACCTTCATTTCCCAGTCTTCGATACAGTTTGTTTCATAGGAAGGCACCTGGTTCGATCGCAGATATGCCGGCACATGATGATTCACGATACCGGATAACCTGCCTGTCTTAATGCCGGCAGTTTCATGGAGCACGGGACTGCCCGATAAGAAAATAAGATTTCCATCCAGAAAGGATGAATTGCCGGTTTCGTGTATATAATTCAGGAGGGCATCCCTTGCCCCGTGGATGTGATTCGGCACCGATTCCCGGGTAATGGGTATATATTTGGTCCCGCTGGTCGTTCCGGAGGTTTTGGCAAAATAAACAGGTTTCCCGGGCCAGAGAATGTCCTTTCCCCCTTCAAGGATCTTGCGGATATAGTGTGAAATATCTTCATAATCCCTGACCGGTACCCGGCTTTTAAAATCCTCATATTCCCTGATGCCGGAAAAATCATGGTCCCTGCCAAATAAAGTATCTTTAGCTGAAGAAATCAGCTGATTGAATTGCCTTTCCTGCGAATTTCCAGGACGATTTGCCCATGAATTTTGCCTTGATACAATAATGGAGGCAATGGGTTTACTTAAAATAGACCTGATACCCATGACATGCAAAGCTAATCAATTAAGGATACACTGTTTCCAAATTATTGTAAATTCGTGGCATGGTATTGGTTATCGGAAAAATGGATTTGAAGGAATAAAAACAGCATTAAAATGAAAAAAATTATTGTTTTAATTCTTGCCGGGTATCTGGCCGGCCTTATGGGAGCTGCTACCTTTCAATTTTTTTCAGAAAACGACTCCCCGGGAACCTATAAGGATCCAAATGCGGTCCATGAACTTGTGTCCGGCTCCGATGGGCTGGCTTTCGCCACATATCCCGATTCCCGTGTTCCCATTGAGAACATGGAGGAGATGAACGAAGCTTTTGCCCGGGCTTCACGGGAAAGTACACCCAGCGTCGTCTTTATAAAAACCTTTACAGAAAAAGTTTACACCAATACCTGGTATGAATGGTTCTTCGGGGACAGGCCCAGCCAGAGTTATATAAGCACAGGATCAGGGGTGATCTTTACTTCGGACGGATATATTGTCACCAACAATCATGTCGTTGAAAATGCAGATGTGATCGAGGTGATCCATAATAAACGGGCCTTTGAAGCCTCGTTGGTCAGCACCGATCCTTCCACCGACCTGGCAGTCCTGAAAATCGATCAGACAGACCTGCCAAACATCAATATCGGCAGCGCCCGAAGGCTCGAAGTCGGTGAATGGGTGCTTGCCGTTGGGAATCCCTTCAATCTGACTTCTACGGTCACGGCCGGGATTGTAAGTGCAAAGGGACGGCAGATCAATATCCTGAAGACAAATTTTCCCATTGAGTCATTCATTCAGACGGATGCAGCCATCAATCCCGGCAACAGTGGCGGGGCCCTGGTTAACGTTAACGGTGAACTGGTCGGTATCAATACGGCCATTTTATCAAAAACCGGATCCTATGCGGGGTATGGTTTTGCAGTACCCGTGGACATTGTGGCTAAAATTGTAGGAGACCTGATCAATTACGGGGAAGTTCAGAAAGCTTATCTTGGGGCCGAAATGCTGGATATCGACCAGCAGATCGGGAAGGAAATGGAACTGGATGACTGGAATGGTGTGCTCGTCCAGAAGATCCAGGAAGGTGGCGCTGCAGATAAGGCCGGCATATGGGAAAAGGATATCATCATCGGCATCGATGGGGATGAAATCAGAAGCAAGGGTGAATTTGAAGAACTGATCAGTTATCATTCCCCGGGCGACCGGCTTGAAATCGTATACAGGCGCGAAAATCAGACCAGGAATACGGTAGTCACCCTGACCAATGCCGAAGGGACCACCTCAATCCTGAAACGTGAGGTTTACACGTCACGGAGCCTTGGTGCTGAATTTGAGATCGTACCAAAGGTTGAAAGGGAACTGCTTGGGATCCCGCATGGCGTCAGGGTCAGGAAGATCAGGGGCGGATTGATGAGCAGGCTGAATATAGAGGAAGGATTTACCATCACCCATATCAATAAGATACCGGTTGAGGATCCGGAAAAACTGGCCGATATTTTAACAAAAATACGGGGAAGGGTATATATTGAAGGGGTGAACCGGGAAGGTGATAAGGGATATTATTCCTATTTCTTCTAAACTGATTTCATTTTCAGTTTCTTTTTCAACTCGTCGACGGACGATCTGAAACGGTTATCCACATCATACATATCATTCACCGTTTGCACGGCATGAATCACTGTACTGTGGTCCCTGCCCCCGAAGTGGTACCCGATGGATTTCAGGGAATGATTTGTATATTCCTTTGAAAAGTACATGGCCAGCTGACGCGCAATCACCACTTCCTTCTTCCTGGTCTTATCTTTCAGGTCTTCAATTTTAAGATGAAAATACTCGGCTATTGTTTTCTGGATATAATCGATGCTGACTTCCGTATCGATATCATGAATGATCGTTTTGAGCGTCTGTTTTGCCAGTTCCAGGTCTATATCCCTCTTCATCAGGGAACCGTGGGCAATGAGTGAAATCAAAACGCCTTCAAGTTCCCTGATATTCGTATCGACACTGTAAGCAAGATATTCGAGCACGTTTTCCGGAATGTTGATCCCGTCGGCCTGCATCTTTTTCTGAATGATGGCGATCCTGGTTTCGAAATCAGGCTGCTGAAGATCAGCGGTCAAACCCCACTTAAACCTTGACAATAACCGTTCCTCGAGGCCTTTCAGATCTTTCGGCGGACAATCGCTGGTCATGATGATCTGTTTGCCGAGCTGGTGAAGATGATTGAAGATGTGGAAAAATATTTCCTGGGTCTTCTCCCTGCCTGAGAGGAACTGTACATCATCCAGGATCAGGATATCGATTTTATTATAAAAATTCTGGAATTCCTGTATCTTATTGATCTTTACCGATTCGATGAATTGCTGGGTGAATTTTTCTGCCGGCACATAGATGACCGATTTCCCGGGTATATTTTGTATGATGTCATTGCCAATGGCCTGGGCAAGATGCGTTTTCCCCAATCCGACACCCCCGTACACCATCAGGGGGTTGAAAGAAGTGATCCCCGGACGCTGGGCTACGGCGTATCCGGCGGATCTTGCCAGCCTGTTACAGTCCCCTTCAATAAAAGTCTCGAAAGTATAATTCCGGTTCAGTTGAAAATCATACTTGAAAATATCCCTGATATCATTTGAATTCCCGTTTTGCTCATCCTGTTTTGATTTGAAATCGCGCCGCTTCGAAGTGGGAATATTGATCGTATAAGGTTTGAATTCACTGTTTCCCCTGTCAATGACAATGGAATATTCAAGTTTTCCATCATTACCCAATTCCTGGTAGATCACATCCCTCAGGATATGGACATAATGTTCCTCGAGCCACTCATAAAAAAACTGGCTTGGCACCTGGATTGTCAGAATATCATCCTCAAGTTTAAGGGGGATGATCGGATCGAACCAGGTATTAAATGCCTGATCTCCAACAACATCCTTAATCATTTTAAGACAATTACCCCAAACCTGCTGATGATCCAATGACATTTACCATTTAAAATTATGAAAGATTAGAAACCCTATATCCCGGAAAGGACGACAAATTTGATGAAAAAATCAAAAAGAAAAAATAAGAATCTGATAGAAATTAAGTTCAGGTAATGAAATATAAGTTTAATAAATTTCTGGACCAAATTGCAAATAATGTCCAGAATTAAAAAGATGATTTTTATCATGATCACCTTTGATTCAGGTCATAGCTGACCAGATGGCTTTAAAGGTAGTTTTGTAATAATATTAAAACAGCATTGAGTAACTTTGAGCCCGAACATTCTTCCTGATAAATCAATATTTTTCCCTGATTAACAAATTATAAGATCATGAGCAAGCCCGCAGAACCTCAGGCATTATTTTCCGAATTCGATGAAAAATCAAAGAATGATTGGATTGATCTGGCCATTGAGGATTTGAGAGGTGCAGATTTTTCTAAAAAACTGGTCTGGAATACTCAGGATGGAATTTCTGTAGATCCCTTTTACACCCTGCAGGACATCGGGGATCTCGAATACCTGAAAAAGTATCACAATGCATTACCCGTCTCTCCTGAAAACAGCGTCAGCCCAAGATCATGGCATTATATGGAGATGATATCTTCGGGAAATGAAAAAAAAGCGAATGCCATGGCACATGAAGCCCTGCATATGGGGGCCGACGGTATTGTATTCTATCTTCCTGACCCGGGGAATCAGGATCCGGCCCTCCTTGTCAATGAATTAAATCCCCATGTTAATCCTGTAATATTTCATGCTACTTTTTTACCAGACCATTTTACCGGGTCGTATGTCAACTTATTTTCCAGGATCCAGGCCTTTCCCATTGAAGATATTTCTGGCGGATTGAACTTCGATCCGCTCAGGGAATATTCCTTATCAGGCAACCTGGATAATGCCGGAATAGAAGGTTTGTCAGTTCTGATCCGTGAGACAGAAAATATGCCGGGTTTCAGGGTCGTGACCGTGAACGGAAGCCATTTTTTAAATTCAGGATCCGACACCGTCCATGAGATCGCTTTCTGCCTGAATTCAATGGTTGAATATCTGGACCGGTTTACTGAAATGGGGATACCTCTGCAGGAGATTATCCGGAATCTGAGATTTTCTCTGGCTGCAGGAACAAATTATTTTATGGAAATTGCCAAGTTAAAAGCGTTCCGTATCCTTTTTACGCATATTCTCGAAACATACGGTATAACTAAGGTCAGGCCTCAAGATTTACAGATACATTGTGATACTTCTTTATGGACAAAGACCATATATGATCCCCATGTCAACCTGCTGCGGAATACCACTGAAGCCATGGCCGCTGTCCTTGGCGGCACCAATTCACTTACCATTCTGCCATTTGATGTTGTTTTCAGTAAATCGAATGGTTTTTCAAGAAGGATCTCCAGAAATATTTCAAACCTTCTGAAAGAAGAATCCTACTTCAACAAGGTGGTGGATCCTGCCGCCGGATCTTATTACATAGAGATGCTGACGGATAAACTGATCGAAAGGAGCCTCGATGTTTTTAAGGAAACAGAGGCGGAGGGCGGTTATGTGGCAGCCTTTGAGAAAGGAATGATCCAGAAGAAGATTGCCGATTCAAGGGACAGGAAATATGCACTTGTATCTTCGCGAAGGAAAGTTGTCGTGGGTACCAATCAATATGCCAATCCTGCGGAAAAGGTTAATCCCGGAGAAATCGAATGGGCGGATATCGATTTCACGCTATCAGGGAAACACCTTATTCCTGCCAGGGCTTCATACCAGTTTGAAAGGTTAAGGCTGAATACAGATCAGTTTGCCGCAGAGTACGGAGAAGAAAAAAGGCCAAAGGTATTTTTATCCCTCGTGGGTGATAACAAGGTCATGCGTAAAGCCAGGGCAACATTTGCTCATGGATTTTTTGGTTGTGCCGGATTCAGGATATCGGAAAGCAGTCCATCGTCTTCACTTTTTGAATCGGTACAGAAAGCCATTGACAGTAATTCAGACCTTGTGGTGATGTGCGGGAGTGATGAAGATTATATTGAAAATGGAGCGGACTTTGCGAAAGCCTTTAAAGCCAATCAACCGGGCATTCTTGTGGTTGCCGGTAATCCGGCTGAGGTCAGGGATACCCTTTTAGCAGCTGGCGTAGAGGAATTTATCCATATAAAAACGGAAGTCATTGAATCACTCCGGCAATTCCAGATCAAATTGAACATCATAAAAGCTTAAATTCATATATAATGAGACCCAATTTCGACATACTGACACGGGATCATCTGAAAAATAATAACCTGAAATGGGATCATGACCAACCTGCTTCCGGGCAATGGAATACGCCGGAAAAGATACCGGTAAAACCTTCTTTTGGAACTGAGGACATAAAAAAGGCCGAACATCTTCATTTTATTGCCGGGGTTCCTCCCTATCTACGTGGTCCTTATTCAACCATGTATGTAACCCGTCCCTGGACGGTACGGCAATATGCCGGATTTTCGACCGCAGAAGAATCCAATGCTTTTTACCGGCGGAACCTGGTGGCCGGTCAGAAAGGGTTGTCCATCGCCTTTGATCTGGCCACCCATCGCGGTTATGATTCAGACCATCCGCGTGTGGAAGGCGATGTCGGCAAAGCGGGGGTAGCCATTGATTCCATTCTGGATATGAAAATACTGTTTGATGAAATCCCGCTGGATCAGATGTCAGTATCGATGACCATGAACGGGGCGGTTATTCCCATCATGGCATTCTACATTGTCGCCGCCGAGGAGCAGGGAGTTCCGCCGGAAAAGCTATCGGGCACCATTCAGAACGACGTCCTCAAGGAATTTATGGTAAGGAATACCTATATATACCCTCCCTCACCCTCCATGCGGATCATTGCGGATATTTTTGAATACACCTCAAAGCATATGCCCAGGTTTAACTCCATCAGCATCAGCGGATATCATATGCAGGAAGCCGGGGCAACCGCCGATATTGAACTTGCCTATACGCTCGCCGATGGATTTGAATATATAAGGACGGGTATAGCCGCAGGCATCGATATCGATAAATTCGCTCCCAGAGTATCATTTTTCTGGGCCATTGGCATGAACCATTTCATGGAAATTGCCAAAATGCGTGCCGGGAGATTACTATGGGCAAAAATTGTAAAACAATTTAACCCGGAAAATCCTAAATCAATGTCCCTGCGGACCCATAGCCAGACTTCCGGCTGGAGTTTAACGGAACAGGATCCATTCAATAATGTGGCAAGGACCTGCATTGAAGCGATGGCGGCAGTACTTGGTCATACCCAGTCGCTGCATACCAACGCCCTGGATGAGGCAATTGCCCTTCCAACTGATTTTTCAGCGCGGATTGCGAGGAATACACAGCTCTATCTTCAGGATGAAACAGAGATATGCCGTTCGGTCGATCCCTGGGCAGGCTCTTATTACGTCGAGTACCTGACGATGGAGCTTGCCAGAAAAGCTTGGGCACATATTCAGGAGATCGAAGAACTTGGCGGCATGGCCAAAGCCATAGAAACCGGGATCCCCAAAATGCGTATTGAGGAAGCCGCTGCCAGGAAACAGGCAAGAATTGATGCGGGCAAGGATGGCATTATCGGCGTAAACAGGTATCAGACCAGGGATAAGTTTGATCTGGAATTGCTCGAAGTAGACAATACGTCGGTACGCCAGTCGCAGATCAAACGCCTGAAAAAACTCCGGAAGGAAAGAAATGAGAATTCGGTGAATGCTGCGCTGGAGGCCATTACCAGGTGTGCCGGGACAGGAGAAGGAAATTTACTTGAACTGGCCATTGAGGCAGCCAGGGTAAGGGCATCCCTGGGGGAAATATCACTGGCGATGGAGAAGGTTTTCGGCCGGCATAAAGCCACCGTTAAATCCATATCTGGCGTATATTCTTCAGAAGCCGCGGATGATGATCTGTTCAGGACAGCTAAAAAGCTTGCCGATAAATTCGCTGAACTGGAAGGACGCAGGCCACGGATCATGGTAGCCAAAATGGGACAGGACGGTCATGACCGGGGTGCCAAGGTGATATCCACGAGCTTTGCTGACCTTGGATTCGACGTAGATGTAGGGCCACTCTTCCAGACCCCAGCCGAGGTAGCCAGACAGGCTGCGGAAAATGATGTGGATATTGTTGGTGCCTCCAGCCTTGCTGCCGGACATAAAACATTGATCCCGCAGCTCGTCGGGGAACTTAAAAAAATTGGCAGGGAAGATATTATGGTTGTAGCCGGAGGAGTAATTCCAGTCAGGGATTATGATTATTTATTTGAGATGGGAGTAACCGGGGTTTTCGGTCCCGGGACGGTCATCCCCAAAGCTGCCAGCGAAATCCTGCTAAAACTGCTGGGAGAATCCTGAAAATTTCCACAACCCCGGTCGTCAGACCAAACACCGTCGTCAGACGAAGCACTCTGAGCACCGTCGTCAGACGAAGCATCCAGGTCTGACGACGGATGCGCCAGCGGATGCATGGGATGTAATCAATTTTCGGAATTAAATCATATTTTATTCCCCGGAATATGCCATTCCTGATATTATATTTATTTTTGATCAATCATGTCGTATGTTCGAAAAAAAAGGTTGCCGGTGGATTCCTATGTGGATGGAATTCTTTCCGGCAACAGGATACTGCTCAGCAAAGCCATCACCCTGGTAGAGAGCGCCCTTCCGGAAGATAACGCCCTGGCTGAAGAGGTTTTATCAAAAGTAATCCCTTACACTGGCAGATCATACAGGATCGGCATCACCGGTGTGCCAGGCGTTGGCAAAAGTACTTTTATTGACTCATTCGGAAAATATGTAACCTCGTTAAATAGGAAACTGGCTGTCCTTACCATTGACCCCAGCAGCAAACGGTCAAAAGGGGCTATCCTGGGCGACAAGACACGGATGGAAGCACTTTCAGTCGACCCTTTGGCATTCATACGGCCTTCTGCATCCGGTTCCGCGCTCGGTGGGGTGGCCCAGAAAACAAGAGAAACCATGTTTTTATGTGAAGCGGCCGGGTATGAAGTTGTCTTCATCGAAACCGTGGGTGTGGGACAGTCGGAGATAACGGTCAATGAAATGGTTGATTTTTTCCTGCTGCTCATGCTTGCCGGCGCCGGAGATGAACTTCAGGGAATTAAAAAGGGGATTATGGAAATGGCAGATTCCATCGTGATCACCAAAGCGGATGGTGAAAATATAAAAAAGGCGGAAAGAGCACGTATTGAATACCAGAATGCACTTCATCTTTTTCCTCCCAACCCGGCAGGCTGGTATCCGAAAGTAACAACCTGTTCTGCCCTCGAAGAAACCGGGATCCGGGAGATCTGGGACATCATTGAAGAACATCATCAGCTTTTCCAGGAAAAAGGCATGTTCGCTGAAAAGCGCAAACTGCAGAATGTTGCCTGGATGCATCATCTGATCGTTGAGATCGTCACACAGCGTTTCTACAGAAAAGAGGCGGTCAGAAAAATAATCCCGGAGATCGAAAAAAAGGTCGCCACCGGTCAAATTCCGGCCATCAAAGCAGCCAGGGACCTGATGCAGATCCATGATCAACCCGGAAAAGGTAATATTGACCCATAGCCTGGTCAATAATTGCCAATTGAAGTTTCCAATCTGACATTCTGTCATTAATTACCCTTTAATCCATGGTTGGCACAACCCTTGTTGAACTTATGAAAATTGAAGTGGAAAATAAAAAATAAATATAATGGGAAAAATAATTGGCATTGACTTAGGTACAACGAACTCATGTGTGGCAGTCATGGAGGGAAATGAGCCAGTGGTTATTCCAAATAGTGAGGGAAGACGAACCACACCTTCTATTGTTGCTTTCCTTGATGAGGGAAAAGGCGAAAGGAAAGTCGGGGATCCTGCAAAAAGGCAGGCCATCACGAATCCGAGAAATACAGTTTACTCGGTGAAACGATTCATGGGCAAAAAACATTCAGAAGTAGCTGAAGAAAGAAAAAACGTTACTTATACACTTGAAAAAGGCAATAATGATACGGTCAGGATACGGATCGGGGACCGGCTTTATACACCCCAGGAAATATCCGCCATGGTACTTCAGAAAATGAAGAGTACGGCAGAAGATTACCTGGGAACCACAGTAACCGATGCCGTAATTACCGTACCCGCATATTTTAACGATGCTGAAAGGCAGGCAACCAAGGAGGCCGGCCAGATAGCAGGGCTGAACGTAAAACGGATTATTAACGAGCCGACGGCAGCATCCCTGGCTTACGGGCTGGATAAAAAAAACAAAGACCTTAAAATCGCCGTCTTTGATCTGGGTGGAGGAACATTTGACATCTCCATCCTCGAACTTGGCGACGGGGTCTTTGAAGTAAAATCAACCAACGGAGACGTTCACCTGGGTGGGGATGATTTTGATTCAGCTGTGATCGATTGGCTGGCAGAAGAATTCAAGAAGGATGAAGGGCTCGACCTCAGGAAGGACCCGATGGCATTGCAGCGTTTAAAAGAAGCTTCAGAAAAAGCCAAAATCGAATTATCGAGTTCAACAAGCACGGAAATCAACCTGCCGTATATCATGCCGGTGGATGGTGTTCCAAAGCACCTTGTCAGGACCTTGTCAAGGGCTAAATTCGAACAGTTAACGGATCATCTTTTCCAGAGGACCATTGGACCATGCAAAAAAGCCATGGAAGATGCCGGGATGAGTAATGCGGACATCAATGAGGTGATCCTTGTAGGAGGATCCACGCGTATCCCGAAAGTTCAGCAAATCGTGGAAGAATTGTTCGGGAAAAAGCCTTCCAAAGGTGTTAATCCTGATGAAGTTGTAGCGGTAGGAGCTGCCATTCAGGGTGGTGTGCTTACCGGGGAGGTAAAAGATGTTCTCCTCCTGGATGTTACTCCCCTCAGCCTCGGAATCGAAACCCTTGGTGGTGTGTTTACGAAACTGATCGAATCAAATACAACGATCCCGACGAAAAAATCGGAGACCTTTTCGACCGCGGCAGATAACCAGCCTTCCGTTGAGATCCATGTGCTTCAGGGAGAAAGATCCATGGCCAGGGATAACAGGACAATCGGACGATTCCACCTGGATGGAATCCCGCCGGCACCGAGGGGCATACCCCAGATCGAGGTAACTTTCGATATAGATGCCAACGGCATACTGAATGTTTCTGCCAAGGATAAAGGCACCAATAAAGAACAGAAAATCAGGATCGAAGCTTCTTCCGGGTTAACCGACCAGGAGATCGAAAAAATGAAGAACGAAGCCAAGGCTAATGCTGAAACAGATAAAAGTGAACGTGAAAAGATCGACAAGATTAATTCTGCTGATTCACTTATCTTCCAGACAGAAAAACAACTGAAAGAATATGGAGATAAATTATCTGACAATAATAAATCAGCCATTAACTCAGCCCTGGTAAAACTGAGGGAAGCACATAAATCACAGGATTTAAATGCCATCGACAGCGCCATGAATGAACTGAATGCTGCATGGCAGAATGCTTCACAGGAAATGTATGCCGCCTCTGGTGCACAAAGTGCCGACGCTACTGGCGGATCGCAGCAGCCAGGTGCCGGAAGTACAGGCGGATCTGGTGATTCAGGAGTTTCTGATGTCGAATATGAAGAAGTGGATGAAAATAAAAAGAAATAATCAAGTCGAATGATGCATGTAAAAAACCGCTTTGTCAAAGCGGTTTTTTATTTTTTATGCAGCAGAGCAAAAATATCCAGTGATTCCTCAGGATTCTCACTGACGAGATAATCTTCATGTGACATGGAGCGCACCAGTTCATCATCTACAGATTTAAGCCGGTTCCGGTTATAGCGGTTTAAAATTTCGTAGGGAATTTTAAGAAGAAATGCAGGCAGGTTATTCTGAAGATTAAAGACATCATAACGGACAATTTTTTCCACTGATTTTTTATTCCTGGCATAATATTCCATCACCTGCTGATTCCCTGTGATCCCCTTCAGGTCCACGTCATCAAAGATATGCCGGGCCAGTTTACGGAATACAGGAGCCTCGTACTCCCTGATATGCCAGGGATTCCGGGTAAGGGTCATTTTTTTATTCGGAGTGGTGATCAAGGCCATCCCTCCGGGTTTCAGGATCCGGTAAATTTCCCTGAGAAACATTTCATCATCCCTGATATGCTCAATCACCTGAAAACTAACCACGGTATCAAATGACTGATCCTCAATATTTTTTACCGGCGGAAAAATTGAATGCCGGAACAGATCCTGTCCATACCTGGCTTTAAGCCTGTCGATCACCTGTTCTATTTTATCAAGGCCCAGATAACGGTTCACCTGCGGGGATAATAACTCAAAACCCCTTCCTTCACCGCATCCCAGTTCCAGCAGATCGCCTTTTACCCATTCCCTGACCACAACATATGGCTTCATCAACCGTTGATGTATTGGGTTGTCGGAGGTAATTTTATCCGAAGTTATTTCAGTTTTATAAAATGCCATGACCTTGTTCCAAAAAAGAACCGGATTATACGATATTAATAACAAACTTAGGATATTTACGATTAAATATTGGAATTCGAAAAAAGAATAAGGATGCGAAAAGGGATATCCTGTTTAATCTTCATTTTTGTTCCGGTTTTGCTGTCGCCGGAAAATGTATGGGGTCAAACACAATATGGGAATCAAAACCTGGCATTAAAATACAGAACGGAAAGTGGTATCCCCATGCATTACCAGGTATCTAAAACAGGGAATATATTTTCGATTCTTTTTTCCATTGAATTGCCACCTGATGCAGATTTCAATGGGCAATACGAACTGAGTTATGAAATAAAGAGTGAATATGGCAGCTCAAGCAGCCTGATGACCAGAACGCTGAATTTTGCCAGGTCAGGAATCGGTGAGGAAGGCGCGATAAAATATTTCCGGATCACCATAGACGATGCAGAAAATTTTAAGATTTTATTGCTGAAACTTAAAAATACGCTGTCCACGGTCGAACACGTCTGGGATATTCCACTGAAAGAACCGATCACCTATGAACCCCCTGATTTTTATCTCTCCCGATCCGAGGTTGATCTGCCCTACCTGTATCCCTACATTGAAAGGGGAGATGCCCTACGCATAGAAAGTCCCGACTCGGCAGCGAATACCTTCTTCATCTACCGTTACGATCATACTTTTTCTCCTGCAGATCCGCCCATGTACCGGCTTGAAAAAGATGTCAGCAGATCCATGCAGGTGGATACCATTTTTACGGTAAATTCCGGTGAACCATTTAATCTTACCAAACAGGGATTATATTTCATTCAATCCGATACGGCCAAATTTTCAGGGATTAACATACGGGCTGAAGAAAAATTCTATCCTAAATTAATCCGGATGGAAGACGTCATCGCTCCGGTGATCTATCTGACCACAAGCCAGGAAATTGAAAACTTGAAAAATAACGCCGATCCGAAGACGGCATTCGAAAAATTCTGGTTGAACATATCCGTTTCG
>JAGTVG010000482.1 GCA_018224645.1 Cyclobacteriaceae bacterium | reverse complement strand
GCGAGGTATGTCATGAAATGGAACCAGCGCTAATAGAGAGGAGACATAAACTACCGACAAAAAAAATAACCCTGTTGCCTATCGGCGGAGTGGCCAGTCTTCAGCGTATACCGGAAAATCCAAAACAGGAATTAAAAGGCATTTTGAATATTGCAGGCTTGCAAAGGTTTATCGCGGTCCAGAGTGCTCTGAATTTATAGTTTAAAACGAAAGGAGAAAATATGAATTTCTTAAAAATGTTTATATCAGCAGTGACAGGAGGATTGATTGTATTATTATCGTTGATCTTCTTTGATTCGAGCCGGAATAAAGCTCTATCCGTAGATTATCGTGACTCCGGAAATGTCAAACAGGCATTGTATACAAAAAATGATGATGGGGAAATTGTTCCCATTGATTTTACAGTGACCGCAAAACTTGTGAACGAGTCGGTGGTCAGCATCACTTCATTTGGAACGCCAACGGCTTCCCAGGGAAATCAGAATATCCCGGAACCCTTCAGGGATTTTTTCGGGGATCAGTGGGAACGGTTTTTCCAGCAGCCTGAACAGCAGCCCCGGAGCGATGAACCCCGACCGATTGGATCAGGATCAGGGGTGATCATCAATGAAGACGGGTATATCGTTACGAATTTTCATGTAATCCGGAATGCGGAAAGATTGTCCGTCACCTTTCTTGATAATGAGACCATCGATGCAGAGGTCATAGGGACTGATCCCACAACTGACCTTGCATTAATTAAAGTGGATCGTCAGGATTTGCCTTCCGTAGCCCTGATGAATTCAGATAATGTTGAGGTTGGTGAATGGGTCCTGGCTGTTGGGAATCCATTCAATCTGAGTTCAACGGTGACGGCAGGTATCGTTAGCGCTAAAGCAAGAAGGATCAATATACTGACTGAACAATATGCAGTTGAATCATTCATACAGACGGATGCGGCCATCAATCCCGGAAACAGTGGTGGCGCCCTTGTTAATTTACGGGGAGAACTTGTCGGCATCAATACAGCCATAGCCAGCCCCACAGGGTCATATGCTGGATACGGATTTGCAGTACCATCCAATCTCGTTAAGAAGGTGGTGAACGACCTGCTTGAATTCGGTGAAGTTCAGCGGGCTGTTCTGGGTGTCACCATCCGGAATAACAACAGCGTCCTGGCGGAAGAAAATAACCTGGAAACCAACTCCGGTGTTTACATTGACAGTGTAATGGCCGGCAGTGCGGCAGAGGAAGGAGGGATACAGGAAAAAGACATCATCATCTCCGTAGAAGGCAGAGATATCGAAACTTCTGCCGAATTGATGGAGAATATAGCCAATCGAAAGCCCGGCGAAAAGATCAAGCTTACCGTGATCAGGGATGGGAAGGAAGAAGAGATTGAGGTTACGCTGAAAAGTCTCTCCGGCGAAAGAGAAGAACCAACGGCAAGTGCAGAAAACCGGGAGATCCTGCGTGATCTCGGAGCAGAGTTCAGAACGCTTACCGTGGAGGAATCAAATGAACTTAATGTTGACGGCGGGGTGATCATTGAAAAGCTGTTTCCTGGTAAACTCCTGAGGGAGACAAGGATCAGGGAAGGTTTTATCATAACCGGCGTGGATAAGGAGAAAATAAATTCAGTGGATGAATTAGTCAGGAAACTGGAGGAATCAGAAGGAGGCGTATTGATAGAAGGTAAATACCCGGACGATGAAGAACAGAGATATTTCGGATTAAGCTCATCCTGATCATCTTCAGGATAAACTAAAAAACTGACAATATGGATTTATATAAAATTAAACCCGAGTTCATGAATTTGATCGATAGACTTGAACTGGCCAGGAGGATTTATCTCAAAGCGGCCGGACGGGTCACCGACGAATTCATGGCCGGCCAATTTCAGACAATCGCATCGAAAAAAGAAGTATTTATCAGGGAAATATCGAATTTATTCGATTTTGATTATGAAAAACATTCACTGGACCTGAAAGATAAAATCAAGGTTGAATGGGAGGAAATCGGGATTGAATTGAATCATCTGATCCTTGACCGTAATGAAAGGGCATTGATGGAATATTGTATCCGCCGGGAACAGGGAATCCTGAAAATTTACCGGGATATATTGAAAGGCAGCTCCATTGATGATCTTTTTAATACGGTTGTCAGAAATCAGATGGATGAAACCACTGAGATCCTGGATGAACTAACCAATAGTTTGGAACCATCCCATTACAGGGGAAAAAATAAATAGAAGGGAGGATGTGGAGAAAAAATAATAATTTGAACGTACTGATCCCTGTCGATTTTACTGAAATTTCGGAACATGGAATAAGGACGGCCATGAAATAAAGGGGAAAAATCACGGGAAATTTTAATTTCATTCATATTATCCCGCAACCGTTACCCGGAAACCTCATGGATAATTCTGTAATTTCACATTCGGGAATCTGCAGGGCTGCTTATCAGAGATCGACTGTTTTGCCGGTTTTAAACGACTTATCGGCAGCGAGAACGATCCGGAGACTGTTGATGGCATCTTCCTGATGTTCGGTAAGATCCAGATCCTCTTCAATCGACCTCAGGAAGAATTCCTGTTCAAGATCACAGAGTCCCTGGTGATCCGGCTCGTCCTCCGTGTTGATGATTTCATCCGGTTTGGCAAACCTGTCATTTTCATCGCGTACGGCATGGTGAAGTTTCAGCCGGTTAGTCTTGGTATGCGTATCGATATCATCGGAATCACCCTTACCCTGTTCCGCATCCATGATGCTGATACATCCGGCCGGCCCGATCACATCTTTTACAAAATATGCCACTTCACTCATCATAGGACCCCATCCCGCCTCATACCATCCTACAGAACCATCTTCAAATGTGACCTGTAGCTGCCCGTAGTTATACATATCCTTCCTGACCTCGTTGGTAAGTCGTGCCCCTATGGCACTCACCCGTATGGGTCTGGATCTGGTCATCTGGCACATGACATCAACATAATGCACTCCGCAATCCACAATGGGCGACATTGAGTCCATTAATTTAAGATGCCATTTCCAGGTTTTTTCGTTGCTTTGCTGGTTCAGATTCATCCGCATCACAAGGGGCTTTCCCAGAGTCCGGGCAATTTCTATGAATTTTTTCCAGGAAGGATGAACACGCAGAATATAGCCAATCACCAGTTTCTTATTTTCTTCATTTGCTTTTTTGACCACTTTCCTGGCCTCCTCTACGCTTACTGCGATGGGTTTTTCCACAAAAACATGTGCCCCGGCGTCAAGCGCCTTCAATGCATAGGGCGCATGACTGTCAGGGTATGTGCATATGCAGACAGCATCGGGTTTCTGGGAAATCAGCGCCGTATCGAAATCCTCATACTGATCGATCCCACCCAATTCGTTTGATAATTTTTCCCTGTTCCTGGCATTCCGGTCAACGAGGCCGGCAAGATGAAAACCAGGGAGTCTATGATAAGCACGTGCATGGGATGAACCCATATTGCCGCAGCCTGCTACGATGATCTTGATTTGGTTTTTTAACATGACAAAAAAATAAGCGTTCTCAAAATTCGATTTAAGGATTACCGAAATTGATAATTTTTTATTATGATCCAAACTTTACGGCCGGAACTTATATTTTTTGGTAAACCAAAAAGAAGATTCACTATGTTATCATAAAAAAATTGTATAATTTTCAGCAGGGTTGTCCCTTTCAAATTTTTCTCTTTGACCATGCTTTTTAAAAATTAACATTATGAAAATCATCATCAGGAAAACTTATGACGAATTAAGCCAATGGGTAGCCGAATACATCGTGGAAAGGATTACCGAATTTAAACCTACCCCTGATAAACCTTTTATTCTTGGGCTACCTACAGGTTCCTCCCCGTTGGGCACCTATAAAAAATTAATAGAACTACATAAAAAAGGTAAAATCTCATTCAAGAATGTGGTTACATTCAACATGGATGAATATGTCGGGTTGTCAAAGGACCATGAACAGAGTTACTATTTCTTCATGTGGGAGAATTTCTTCAAACATATTGATATCCCGAAAGAAAACGTGAATATTCTGGATGGATTGTCGGAAGACCTGATCGGTGAGTGTGAGAATTACGAGAAAAGGATTAAACGGTATGGGGGTATTGAGTTATTCCTTGGCGGAATAGGGCCTGACGGGCATATTGCCTTCAACGAACCGGGTTCCTCACTGGCTTCCAAGACCAGGATCAAAACGCTTAATTTGAATACCATTAAAGCCAATTCCAGGTTTTTTGATAATGATATTCATAAAGTTCCAAAAATGGCCCTAACCGTGGGTGTCGGGACCGTTATGGATGCCAGGGAAGTAGTCATCATCATCAATGGTTTTCATAAAGCTAGGGCATTGCGGCAGGTGGTTGAGGAAGGTGTGAACCATATGTGGACCGTATCCATGCTTCAAATGCACCGCAAGGCAGTGATCGTCTGTGATGAGGAGGCTACCATGGAGTTAAAAGTTGAAACGGTAAAATATTTTACTGAAATAGAACAGATCATTGAGGACAGACTGCCCGACCTTGATTGATTCTGCGCAGTTTCAACTCAATAGTCCATTGTATTCTTCATAAATTCCCGGCTCATATGGAGGCTTTCCCGGATGGGCCGGGTTGGTTCAAAATTATTTTCGTGTGCCAGTTCCACGATCAGGTCGCCGTTAAATCTGATTTTTCGGAGGGCTTTTCCTATGGCAGTGAAATCCGTATCACCCTCCCCGAGAGATTCAGCCCATTGGCCGTTCTTATGCTGATCTCTAAGATGCATAAACACAATCTGATCACCATATTCGAGGATAAATCCAACCGGATCCACGCCAGCACGCTGAAGCCAGTTGATATCGGGTCCCAGGGGCATGTCCGGTATCCTTTTCAGTGTACCTTTCAGGTC
>JAGTVG010000481.1 GCA_018224645.1 Cyclobacteriaceae bacterium | reverse complement strand
GGTATCCTGGTCGTCGGGTTCCCAGAAATAAACCCCTTCCTCGGTTTCGGACTCAATAAATTGATAGGTCCTGCCACCGGATTCCGAAATTGACACATCAGCATTTTTTACGCCGGGAAGCTCCTGTGCCTGAAAATAAGGCAGGGATCTTTTTACTTTGATCACCTGTGTTTCCGGCTTGTTATTGATCCATGCATCAATTACTGTAACTGCTTCATTATCAGGTAATTCAGGAAAGATCTCATCCTCACATGATATGACAGCGATGGATATCATCAGAAAAAATACTGTCCTGGCAAATCTCTTCATAAATCAGAATTTAAAATTATAGGAAACGGCCGGAATGATGGTGCCAATGACCGATACCCTGGTGGCAGTTGTAGAAATAGGTTCTCCGGGAACCGGCCTGTCAACTCCATTGGAAAAATATATGGAAAACGGATTCCTTCTGGCATATAGATTGTAAACACCGAATACCCAGTAATCTTCATTTTTCCGACGTTCACCATTCTTTTTGTATTTTTTACCATACAGGGTGGCCGAAATATCCAGCCTGTGATAATCAGGTATCCGGATATTGTTCCTTGCATAAGAACCGATATACGGCACAAGATATTCCTGAATGTTATACCTGGAGGTGGGAAATGTAGTAGGGGTACCAGAGAGATAGATGAAATTCGCAGATAAGGTCCATCGGGGATTGATATCGTAAAAAGCGGCAATTTTCAAATTATGCAGCTGATCAAACCGTGTGGGATACCATTCCCCGTTGTTGATGCCATCGACTTTAAGCTCCGTTTTCCCGATCGTATAGCTGATCCAGCCGTTAAATTTCCCTGTATTCTTTTTAAAATAGAATTCTGCCCCATATGCTCTTCCGATCCCCGATAAAAGATCCCCCTCCAGATATTCATTGATCAGCAAATCGGCACCGTCGATATATTCGATCTGATTTTTGGTATCGCGGTAATATAATTCCACCGATGATTCATAATCATTTTTCGGACCGAAATTCCGGAAAAATCCCAGGGCATATTGATCCCCTCTCTGAGGTTCTATATTATTGGTGCTCGGGGTCCAGACATCAAGAGGATTTGAGGCGGTCGTATTGGAGATGAGATGAATATACTGATATATCCTGTTATAACTCACCTTTAAGGAACTGTTGCCATTCATCTGGAATCTGAAAGATAAGCGTGGCTCCAGATTATTATAATCCTGGATAACTTCGAAATCATCGTAGGTTTCAACAGAAGTGACGGGCTTACGTTTGCCGGGTTCAGCCTCACCATATTCATATTTACTTCCTGGTCCCAGGTACATATATCCGGAGAAACGCAATCCATACTGGAGCCCAACAGAGGGACCGATTTTCACTTCATTGCTCAGGTACAACGCACTTTCCAGGGCGAATTTCTTATCAAGGGTAATATTGGCGATTTCCCCGTTGCTTATTCCATAAGCATTGGCCGGATTAAACCGGTAATAGTTAAATTCCCCGCCAAAATCCCAGGCATTGTCCGGACTTAGAAAAAATGTCAACCGTGGTTTGAATGAGATGGTCCGGATCCTTGATTCCCATTCAAATTTATCCAGGTCGTTTTCACCAAAGGCAAGGTTGTAGTCATAATCGCTGTAAATACCTGTCAGATTGAAGAATAAACGTTCATCAAATAAATGATTCCACCGTAAGGTAGCGGTAGAATTGCCCCAGCTGAAACCCTGTTGTGCATCGAATTTAAAAACATCCTTTCCGAAATATCCTGATATATACAATTGATCTTTCTGGCTGAAATCATAATGGGATTTTAAGGTGAGATCATAAAAATATAACTGTGCCCCTTCATCCAGAACATCCGTGAAGGGTTTGGCCAGCACATCGATGTACGATCTTCGTCCCGCAACCACGAATGATGACCTGTCCTTTACGATCGGAGCCTCAAGGGTTAACCGGCTGAAAATTGTACCAATCCCCCCCTCGGTGGCAAATTTTTTCTGATTTCCTTCCTTCATGCGGATGTCCAGGATCGAGGATATTCTGCCGCCATATTGTGCCGGTATGCCACCTTTATATAATTTCACATCTTTTACCGCATCCGGATTAAAAACTGAAAAAAATCCCAGTAAATGCGAGGAATTATAAACCGGGGCCTCATCCAGCAATACAAGATTCTGCCCGACACTTCCTCCCCGAACATTAAAACCCGAGGCACCCTCTCCCACCGTACTCACCCCGGGCAACAACTGTATGCTCTTAATGATATCCACCTCACCGAGCAACGCCGGGATTCTTTGGATGGTTTTGATGTCCAGCTTATTGACGCTCATTTCCACACTTTCCACATCCGTATTCATTTTTTCGGCGAGTATGACCACTTCCTCCAGTTCGCGGTTCACCTCTTCAAGCTCGATATTGATATCAATGTTTTTCTGCAGGGAAATCTGACGGGAAATGGTTGTATAGCCGACATACCTGTATTCTATTGTAAATGCACCTGGTTCGAGTGATATGGAATAATAACCGTAGGCATTGGTTATCGATCCACCCTTGATCTCATTCACATAAACCGTGGCACCGATCAATGCCTCCCCATTGGCCACATCGGTAATGTATCCGCTGATCGTGTATTTTTCCAAAAGTTCATCGGATCTGGCGACCGAAAAAATAATTAAAAGGCTGAAGAATATCAGAATTATCCTGTGCATCAATTCTTTTTTCACGATTTCACACGCTTAACCATAAACCGGTCAGTATTGTTCAGGCATGACCGTTTAATATTTCAGCTGCAATATTAAAGGCAAAAGCCGGTTTTGTGTTTCTTTCTTTCTTTAATTTACTGTTAAATGTGATCAGCGGTCAAATCTGGTGGCAGACAGTCATTCGGTCTCATCAGCAATGATCTCAAAGTAATCGTCGATATCACATAACCTTTCACTGAGTAGCCATAACCTTGCCGCATCCTCCTTCATCATCGATCCCTTGGATGATTTTTTGATTTTCATTTTATCCCAGTATTTCCCGGAAATTCCCCGAACCTCTTCCGATGAGGCCAGATAAATAGAGGTTTCGGCACCTTCAGCCGGTGTAACGCCACTCAATCTCCGGATCTTCCAGGCCAGACCGTGGAATGAAACGGTATGTTTCAGACCTATGTTAGTTTTCACCAGCCCGGGTTGTACGCAGTAGACTGAAAGTTTACTGATTGTCTTTCTCCGTTCGAATTCATAGGTGAACAGTACATTGGCCAGCTTTGATTGGGCATATGCCCGTAATCCATGGTATTTTTTCGTAAGATTAATGTCATTAAAATGCATTTTACCATGAAAATGCGAATTAGAGGCTACGTTGATGATCCTGGGATCATCGGATCTGACCAACGACGGCAGAAGCTCCTGTGTAAACAGAAAATAAGCAAGATGATTTACGGCAAACTGCATTTCAATGTTATCCTCCGTATAGGTGAGCCTGGAATACCATGTTCCGGCATTATTCACCAGTACATCGATAACAGGATATTTTTTAACAATCTCTCCTGCTCTTTTCCTGATGTATTTCTGGGAGCTCAGATCTATGTCAAATCCATCGATATTCTCATTCCCTGATTCTTCAATCAGGTCCTCGACGGCCTGTTTTACCTTTTCGGAATTCCTGGCTACCGTCAGGACGGTTGCGCCCTTTCTGGCAAGGGCCAGCGCCGTTTCAAAACCAATGCCCGTACTGCTCCCGGTTATGAGGCAAACCTTGCCCTTCATTGAACTTTTATCATCCATAAAAATTAATTAATAAAATCACTTTATTCTCTTCCCTCAGCCATGTTATGAACATCATCCCCTGAAGGTTATTGAATTTATAACAGGTCTGGACAATTGAAGGATCTGATGAGTTCCCCGAAAATAAATATTTCTGTTTAATCAGCGGTCCGGAAACCTGTTATTCCACGAAAATAGCCAAAAAATCCATGATTCCAGCAAAGCCATTACAAAACTTTGCGGGTGAAAATGAAGCTGGTAATCGCGAATCACCCTACCCCCTATTTGTCTTCTGTTATGGTCATTGAAGATCAAGGATGTTGAAACCAGGAGCAATCAATCATCAGAGTCAGATTTGCGAGATTCCGATGGATGAAAAGGCTGAAAGAAACCCGAAGCTGGCGGCCGGAAGTTCGAAGCTCAAATCCCGGAATGATTTCCGATTGATAGCCTTGAATGCTTGAGGGGGGAGCCAGATTTTCGTTCAGTCATTTTCATAATGATATACTTGAAGATCGTCGTAAACCGGAATGCACCCTTCGGGAATCAAGTATCAGAAAATTAATGAAACCATGGTTCCCTCCCCTTCCCTGGAATATATCTTCAACTGACCTTTCTGTGTTTTCATGAGTTGTCTTGACAGGGTCAAACCGATGCCTGAACCATTCTTCCTGGTGGTAAAAAAAGGCATGAACACATAGTCGAGAATGTTGAATGGGATCCCGGTTCCATTATCTTCCAGCTCGATCAGTTTGCTTCCCCCCTCTTCCAATGCTCTCATGATGATCCTGGGAGAAGAATGATCGCCCAGGGCTAAAACGGCATTTTTAATCAGGTTGAGCAGGATCTGTTCAACCATTTTTTTATCCATATGGATCACAAGGTCCGGAGGTTTAATATCCACCATAATTTCAATGTTCCCGATCATCTGGCCACGTTTCAGCAGGGCAAGCACCTCATGGATCAATTCATGGACCTTGACCAGCTGGATATCCGGTTTCGGAATTTCTGATACCGTCTTATAGTCATCCACGAATTTGGATAATCCCTGGCTCCTGCTATGAATTGCTTTTATTCCGGCATAGATATTCCCGATATCCTCTTCCAACAATTCATCCGGTTTTCTTATCCGGTCATCGCTTGCCAGCATTTTCATCAGGCTGGATGATACCAGTTTGATGGGGCCAACCGAATTGACAATTTCATGGGTCAGTACCTTGATCAACCGTTGCCAGGCTTCTGCCTCCTTTTCTTCCAGTTCAGGGCGGATGTTCTGCAGGGAAACCAGTTTGATCCTTGTCTCCCGGATATTGAATTCTGAAGCACGGATATATATATTTTTAATTTCATTGCCTTCATATATCTTCAAAACTTCCTGTTTCCCGGGGGTTAGATCTTTTAGCCTCATAGGAAGATCTTCCTGTACCACCCTGAAACCCTGCATCGTCGATACATGGGGAATTTGCAGTATTTTTTTTGCTGCCTGATTGAGGAGATGGACCTTTTCATTTTTATCCCAGGCGATCAGTCCGGTTTCCACATGTTTGATCACATGTTCGAAATACTGATGTTCAACCTCTTTTTCTATCTTCAGATCACGAAATTGTTCGATGATCCGGTTAAATTCGAGGTATATTTCCCGGAAAGGAAGTTTTCTCTGCTTATTGAAAACAATGGAACTGTCATCGAACTGAAAGGATTGCAGGAACAGCAAAAGTTGGTGATTGGTCGTGTTTACATAACGGATCAACAACCAAATCTGGATCATCCATACAACAAATAGACTGATGGATGTCACAATTTTATTTTCCTGGCCAATTGCCCACAAAAATAATCCGGAGGTGAGGGCAATGAGGATCGCCTGCAGGATAACCCGGGCATTAAACTGGCTTGAGTTCATATTTTTTTATTTTATCATATAAGGTTGACCGGTTTATGCCAAGTTCCTTGGCTGTCTTGCTCATATTCCATTCGAAAGCCGTGAGGGCATTGAGGATAATTTCACGTTCATTTTCTTCCAGATTATAGGAATATTTACTTTTATCCGACTGTTGAAAATGATCCTCCAGCTGAAAGTCAGCGCTCTGCAAACGTGATCCGGAGGTAAGGATCACGGCTTTTTCAATGGCATGCTGTAATTCCCTGACATTGCCAGGCCATTCGAATTTCATCAGCTTGTTAATGGCCTGATCTGAAAAGGAGATCTGCTTTTTGTATTTTTCCGCATATAACCTTAAAAAGTGATTCGCAAGGACCGGGATATCTTCCGTTCGTTTCCGCAACGGAGGCATTTCGATTTCAACCGTCCGAATCCTGTACAGCAGATCCTCCCTGAATGATCTTTCCCGGATCATGGTGGGAAGCGACATATTTGTGGCCGATATCAGTCTGAAATCTATTTCCCGCTCATGGTTTTCTCCGATCCGGCTGACCCGCCTGTTCTGAAGGACTTTCAATAATTTCGGCTGAAGGTTGATCGGGAGATTCCCTATTTCATCCAGAAAAATGGTTCCTCCAGAGGCAATTTCAAATCGGCCCGGCCGGTCTTCCCGGGCATCCGTAAACGCCCCTTTTATATGTCCGAAAAGTTCGCTTTCGAACAGGCTCTGCTGCAATGCCCCCAGGTCGACCGAAACAAAAATTTCTCCTGACCGCAACGATCTTTTATGGATCTGCCTTGCAATCACTTCCTTTCCTGTGCCGCTTTCTCCGGTGATCAGCACACTGGCATCCGTTACGGATACCTTATCGATAAGATCGTAAACGTTTTTCATGACGGCTGATTCTCCTTCCACAAAGTAAAAATCCTTTTCAATGGTATTCCCCAGAAGATGCTGTCCGGACTTCAGCCGATTCACCTCCTTTTTCGAACGGCTCAGCCGGTAAGCAGACATGACTGTCGAAATGATCTTCTGTTCATCCCATGACTTCTGGATGAAATCTGCAGCCCCTTCCTTCATGGCGTTGATCGCCACCTCCACATCGCCATAGGCTGTGATGAACAGGACGGTAACCTCCTCATCCATTTCCCTGATCTTCTGCATCCAGTAAAATCCTTCATTACCGCTCTGAATACCGGCCCGGAAGTTCATATCCAGCAGGATCACATCGAATCGTTCCCTTTTCAGAAGCGTCAGCATCCTGTCAGGGACAGATTCCGTGACTATGATCTGAAAATACGGGGTCAGAAGTATCTTAAGTGCGATAAGAAATTCTTCATTGTCATCTACGATCAGGATCCTTCCTTTTTTGGCTTCCATGACATTAAAAAATGTTTTCCCTAAATTTGGGAAAAGTGTCGTAAAAAGGTACACAATTGTTGGAAATTACAACAGTCAATAATACATTTAAAATATAAATCCTTGTATATCAATAATTTATTTTTTGGTATCCATTTTGGACTACCTGGATTAAAACGACTTTCACGATGTTGAAACACTACCTCAGGATTGCTTTACGAACCATCAGAAGACAGAAATTATTTTCTATAATCAACATTGCCGGTCTTGCCGTAGGGCTGACAACTTTTATCCTGATCGCACTCTACATTCAGTATGAATATAGTTTCGATACCTTCCACAAGAACTACGATAACATTTACCGGGTAGAACAGATTGCCCACCTTGCCGACAAGGATGATTACTGGACTTCTACGGTTTATCCATTGGGTGAGGCCATGCAAAAAACCTTTCCGGAAATTGAAAATGCAGCAGTCTTACGAGGTGTGTGGGGGGAATACCTGTCGGGCAGTGAAGACCTGACCTTTTATGAAGAAGACGGACTCTATGCCCAGAATACTTTTTTTGAGATTTTCTCATTCCCTTTTATTGCCGGTGATCCGGACAATGCACTGGATGAGCCTTTTTCCATTGTGCTCACCGAAAGTACGGCTGAAAAATACTTCCCGGGTGAAAATGTACTGGGCAAGATCATTACGGCTAAAAACCGTTTCCCCTTCAAGGTAACGGGGGTGATTGAAGATATACCTGAAAATTCCGAATTCAGCAAGGTGAATTATATCAGCAGCATATCATCCATCGAGCCGGTCGAGGGATGGACACTGGATAACTGGGGAAACTACAGCTACAATACTTATTTACTCGTCAATCCAAAAAGCGATATCAAACAACTGGAAAAAAAGGTCGAATATTTTCTTGATGAACAAAAGGAGGATAAGTCGACCTCGGTTACCCTGTGGCTGCTGCCATTTTCAAAAGTTCATATAGATCCGGATCCTGATAATAAAGGTTTACTCGTGATCATCTACATGTATTCGGCGGTTGCCATTTTTGCCCTGCTCATAGCCTGTATCAATTTCGTCAACCTGACCACTGCCTATTCTTCAGCAAGGGCAATGGAAATCGGGATTAAAAAGGTGGTCGGGTCTGACCGCCAGAGCCTGATCTTTCAGTTCCTTACCGAATCGGTCCTGTTTGTTGTCATTGCAACCCAGTTGGCTTTTATAATCGCAGAATTTTCATTACCCCTTTTCAACCGGATCGTTTCCCGGAATCTTGATATACAATACATAGAGAATTGGGAATTCATCCTGTTTATATTAACAATATCAATCATTTCGGGATTACTGGCCGGTATCTATCCTGCCTTTTACCTTTCAAGGTTTAAACCGGTAAAAGTGCTGAAAGGAAATGCGGGAACTGCCGGCAGAAGAAACCTGTTCCGGAAAATCCTTGTCATTTTCCAGTTCGTCATCTCTTCCATGCTCATACTCAGCACCACACTGTTGTTCAGGCAGTTTGATTTTCTCAAGAACAAGGAAATGGGCTTTAATAAACATAATATCCTCTATCTGACGATCGATGCTGGAAATAAGGAAGGATCGAGGGAATTCGAAACCATTCGTACTGAATTACTCAAACATCCCGATATCATTAATGCCACTATTTCAGAATCAATTCCGTTCCAGCATAACTCCGGATCGAATTTCAACTGGGAAGGAAATGATCCGGATGAAAAGATAAACATGAGACGAAACCGGGTAGATGTAAATTATATCGATACATATCGGATGGAAATTGTCAGCGGCAGAAATTTTTCAAGGGATTTCAGAACCGACAGTACAGAAGCCTGTATCATCAATGAAACCACGGCAAAAATCTTAGGATGGGAAAATCCAATCGGGAAAAGGATCAACGACAAACGGTTTACCGTTGTGGGTGTGGTAAAGGACTTTCATCCGAATGTTCCCTTTGAAAAAATTCCGCCCTTCATCATGCTGGCGCATAAAGAGCAGATCGATCAGTTCAACACTTATTCTATCCGGATACGTGATGGTGCCAATTCTTTAGAGACAAGAAAATACATTGATAAGGTATTTGCGACATTTTTCCCGGATGCCCTTTTTGAGAGCAGATACTTGAACGAAGGTGCCGGGAACAGAACGTTTCAGATCTACGAGGCTGTAACCAGTACATTCGGGTTTTTCTCCATTGTCACCATCATCATTTCCATCGTTGGATTGTTCGGACTGGTAGCCTATGTAACCCGATCAAGAACCAAGGAGATAGGGATCCGGAAAGTTCATGGTGCTTCTCTTCCACAGCTCTTTCTCATACTCGTAAAGGATTTTCTGGTAACTATCGGGATTGCCATCCTCATTGCCTGCCCATTGGGTTCCATGATCCGCAGCCTTGATCCGGCCTATTATAAAGTCCCGATCAACTTTCTGGAATATGGTTTTACGGCGCTGCTTGTCATTCTGGTAACCTTTATCACGGTTGGTTTCCATACGTTCAAAGCTGCCAGGGGCAACCCAATTGAGGCACTCCGGTATGAATAAAAGCCTTAATCCATCAATATATGTTCAAGTTTAACCTGATAATCGCATTCCGTAACCTCCTGAAGAACAAGGAATATACGCTGATCAATCTGTTGGGATTGTCCGTTGGAATCATGTCCTTTCTTTTTATCCTGCTCTGGATAAATGATGAACTCAGCTATGACCGGTTTCACGAAAAAAGCAGCCGGATTTACCGGATCGACTGGCATTCCGACAATCCGCAGACCAGAACCCCGCATCCGATGACTTACACCATGGTCAACGATTTTGCTGAGGTCGAGGATGCGGTAAGCCTTACCCCGGTCTGGGGTGCAGGGCTGACACAACCTGACCGCCTCGTAAAAAACGGAGAGATCCGCTTTATGGAAAACAGGATCTTTGCAGCCGACACAACCTTTTTCAGGATCTTTTCATTTCCCTTAAAAAGTGGCAATCCAAAAAATTGTCTCACGGATGTGGGATCCATTGTCATCACCGAATCCATCGCCCAAAAATATTTCGGGGATGAGGATCCGATGGGTAAAATGATTACCATCAATTTTGGTTTCGATGTACCTTTCAGGATTACAGGTATCATGAAGGAGATCCCAGACAATTCCCATTTCCATTTCGATTTTTTACTGGGTTATAACACGCTGAAAGCTGTAAATACAGGGGATTTTTTTGAATGGTCGGATTTCGGCCATTACAATTACCTGCTGCTCGGGGAAAATGCCGACCCCCGGGAACTTGAAAGAAAAATGATCGGCTGGGCCATTCCTTATCTCGACTGGCCGGAAACCAACCTCAACCAGTTGAAGGAAGGCATCATCGGTTTCAAACTGACTCCCCTGGAGAAGATCCATTTGGATTCCCACATCAAATGGGAACTTGAAACCAATGGCGACATTGCGTATGTATATACCTTTTCTGCCCTCGGAATTTTCATTCTTCTTATCGCCATCATCAATTACATGAATCTTTCAACCGCAAGAACTGCTTTCAGGAAGGTTGAGATCGGCGTGAAAAAGGTCCTGGGTGCCAGCCGGAAACGTCTGCAGGCACAGTTTTTATTGGAGTCTGTCATTTCTACCCTTGGTGCCACGCTGCTCGCCATCATCCTGTTTGAAATATTTTCCGTCCCGCTGGGAAACATTGCGCAGAAAAATTTTGAACTGGATTATGCCAATCCTGTGACCATAATTCTCCTGCTTGCCGTGGCCACCGGGTGCGGGGTGCTTGCCGGTTTATATCCTGCCTTCATTCTTTCTGGTTTTCAGGCGAACAGCATCCTGAAAGGCGGCGGTTCGGTAAAAAGGAACCGCCCGGTCTTCAGGAACCTGCTTGTGGTTTTTCAGTTTGCCATATCCATATTCCTGATCATCGGCACCCTCACAATTTCGAAACAGATCGATTTTTTTCAGACGAAAAAGCTCGGTTTCAATTCCGACCAGGTGATCGTGGTGGCTATCCAGGATACACTCGTACTGCAAAACTATGAATCGGTCAAGGCGGACCTGCTCACTGACCACAGGATCAGGAAAATATCAGCCGTTTCCAATATTCCCGGGCGAAGGTTCAACCAGAATCCCATTCAGTGGGTAAGTTCGGAAGACTCTTATCCCTGTTCGGAAATCCGTGTCGATCATGATTTTGTCCAATCACTCGACCTGAAAATTATCAGCGGAAGGGATTTTTCAGTTGACCGGATTCATGATGTGGAAAATGTTTTCATCATCAATGAAGCCGCTGCGAAATTATATGACTGGGATGACCCGGTTGAGGAGGAACTCATCTGGTACGATGATGAAATGACACGAAAAGGAAAGATCATCGGGGTGGTAGAGGATTTTCATTTCCAGTCACTGCATACAACCATTGAACCGCTTATCCTCTATGTTGATCCTGACGATCTGAATTATTTCCTGATAAGACTTGATGCCTCAGGCATACAGGAAACGATCAGTTATCTTGAGGAGAAGTTTACCGCCCTTGATCCGGAAAATCCTTTCAGCTATTTTTTCCTCGATGATGATTTCTCAAAATTGTATGTGGCTGAAAAGAGGATGCAGAAGGTTTCGGGATATTTTACCGTACTGGCCATCATTATTTCCTGTATCGGTCTTTTCGGGCTTTCAGCCTATTCAGCCGAAAGAAGAACCAAGGAAATAGGGATCCGGAAGGTGAACGGAGCTTCTAGCCTGGGAATCATCAGGATGCTTTCCTTCGAATACATCCGGTGGATCATGGTTGCATTTGTCGTTGCTGCGCCGGTGGGTTATATC
>JAGTVG010000480.1 GCA_018224645.1 Cyclobacteriaceae bacterium | reverse complement strand
GTCCCGGATTGGATAAAGGAATATTTAAAATAAATAAAATATGGAAAGCCTCAGTGATAAAATCAGAAGGAAACCGATTATCGGATGGGCATTATTCATCGTTACCATCCTTATTGTATTCCTGCTTGGTTTACTCGCCTCAACCATCATCGAACGGCGTGTGGAAACCGTCTATGTGGGAAAGCCCAGGATCGAAATCAGCGAGTATGAGCCCCGGAATGAAGTCTGGGGAAAAGCCTATCCCCGGGAATATGAGACTTATTCCCAGATGGCCGATACCACATTCCGGAGCATGTTTCATGGAAGTGCCATGATCGATGCGCTGGAGTTTGATCCCAGGATGGTTGTGTTGTGGGCCGGTTATGGATTTTCAAAGGATTATACCCAGGCAAGGGGGCATTTTTATGCTGTGACGGATATCCGTGAAACCCTGCGGACCGGGGGGCCAATGGAGCCGGAACAGGGCCCCATGCCATCAACCTGCTGGACATGCAAGAGCCCTGATGTGCCGCGGATAATGAGGGAGATAGGCGCTGAGGACTTTTATGACGGTCCCTGGGCTGAGATGGGGCCGCAAATTGTAAATCCGATTGGATGTGCCGATTGCCATGATCCCATTACCATGGACCTGAGGATAAGCCGACCGGCTTTGATCGAGGCCTTCAATCGCCGGGGACGTGATATTTCCAACGCTCCGCTCCAGGAAATGCGAACACTGGTTTGTGCACAATGTCATGTGGAGTATTATTTTAAGGGTTCAGGCCAGTATCTGACATATCCATGGGATTACGGATTCAATGTTGAGGATATGGAAAAATATTATGATGACCTGCAGTTCAGCGACTGGGAGCATCAGATCAGCAAGGCACCCATGGTAAAAGCCCAACATCCGGGGTATGAGATCTTCATGACCGGCATACATGCGCAGCGGGGTGTTGCCTGTGCCGATTGCCACATGCCGTTTAAGAGTGAAGGGGGACAGAAGTTTACGGACCACAAGATTCAGAGCCCGCTGAACAACATAAATGCTTCATGCCAGGTCTGTCACAGGGAAAGCGAGGATGAATTGAAAAGAAATGTTTATGAAAGACAGATGAAAGTTGCCGAACAGCGCTTCCGTCTCGAGGATAATCTGGTGATGGCGCATATTGAAGCCGGCATTGCCTGGGAGGAGGGAGCCACCGAAGAAGCAATGGAACCGGTATTAAAGCATATTCGTCATGCGCAATGGCGATGGGATTTTGCAGTAGCCAGTCATGGCGCTTCCTTTCATTCACCACTGGAGATCATGCGGATAATTTCCAGTGCCATGGAACGCGTTCAGGAAGCCCGGATCATCCTGGCCCGGATCCTGGCGAAATCAGGATCCGACCGGGAGATCGAGTATCCTGATCTCAGTACAAAAGCAAAAGCCCAGGCATATATCGGATTGGAAATGGAAGAACTTAACCGGGAAAAAGTGAGGTTCCTGGAAGAGGTGATTCCCCGTTGGGAAGAGCAGGCGGAGATCCGGGAACAGAAATACCGGCAATATTGAATACAGCCATTGGTATTTGATAAGAACTACCCTGATAACTTCACGGTTCGTGAGCCCTGGTTATTGTCCCGGCTGATAAAGATTCCTGGCTATTGAAACGCAGAAATCTATTTCGGCACATAAAATGAAGTCCCTGCAGGAACAAAGTGTACCGGGATTCCGGGTAAAAAATTCTTTAACCAGTCACGGCAGTATTTCATGCCTTCTTCTTCAGAATTGACGTGACCTATCAGGATCATGGCTTTATTCATATTAAGCGCCGCTGCATCACGGACGTAAAGGACACTTTCCCATTCAGGAACTTCTCCACCAATGACCACATCCACATCATCCCGCTGCAGCAGGCGGATATGGGCCATATAGCCGGGCGCCCCCGGAGCAAAGGCGGCTCTTGTAAATGACATTTTCGGATCTCCGATCACGTGCATGGGATATTTATCAAAGGCTATGGTAAGATCCTGGGCCAGTTCATTCACAAACATCTTTGGAAATTCCAGGATGACCGGGTCCATGCTGATCACATTTTTATGCCAGTTAAGATGGTCCAGTACCCCCTGGATGATCCCATCCGGATCTGTCCGGTGAATATGGTCATGAAACCGGAAAATGATTAATCCGTTATCCTCTATGAATTTCATTTTGGCCTGATATACCGGGTCGTCATGGAGATGATCAGTTTCATCAAGGTGGTTATAAAAGGTAGGTTCATGGGTGATGATCAGATTACAATTAAGATCCCTGGCTCTTTTTAAAACATCGGCCGTAGCGATGAAGGTAGTGGCAATGCCTGTTACCTTCTGATCAGGATCACCTGCCTTGAAGGTATCGACAGTTTCATCAGCCCATTCAACGGTTACATTTTCCCTGATTTTCTGAATGAGTTCCCGGGCCGTCATTTCCTGTGCCGCCACATACGGAGCCGGGAGGAGGATCAAAAGGGCTGAACAAACTAACCGGCTGGTTCTTAAAAGCATCATATAAGTCATATAAATTAATTTATCCGTCAAATCAGAATTCGTTTAACCGGTCGTAATTTTCTCGATCCGGATCAGGGTATTCATGGATGTCTCAGCCTTACCTCGAAATGTGCCTGTCAAAGGCATGGTATTCCATGATAAATAACTTGCTGAAACCGGAAAATGGTCATTCCATACGATCAGCCCTGTCGCGGGATCAAATCCTGTCCATCCGGGGCCTGGAATGAATACTTCCACCCATGCATGCAGTTCATGGCCGTCCTCCGGATCCTGATTGTATTTATACCCGCTGATAAACCGGGTGGCAAAGCCGGCATTTCGCAGTATTTCCATTTCCAGTACGGCCAGGTCTCTGCAGGAACCTTTTTTTTCTTTAAAAGTTAAATCAGGTGGATGCGGGGCGCCCTCATGGCGTACAGTCATCTCAAAATCATCATGAATCTTCCGGGTGACCATTAAAAGAAATTCAAGGGTAGTCCCTTTAAAATCATTTAATAATAACTTTAAATAGGATTCTATAAATATTTGATTATTAGATATATATAAATATCTATTTGAAGCAAAAGTTGAATCATATTGAATGGGCATCTCATGGTAGGAAAATGGATAGATCAGAAAGTCAAAAGGATTTTTATCGGAAACTTTCAGTTCCGATATGGCGGTTATGGTCAGCAGTGAATGTTTACCTTCGAACCATACAAGTTCAGAGAGATTGTCTGTTTCGTCAAGAAATTCATTTCTCCCCGCAGGTTCCGGATGCACCTTTGATTCATGAAAAATTACCTGTTGTCTGTGATCCTGTCTGGGCTTGAAACGGAGCGTATGCGGTTCCAGGAATACGCTGTTGGAAAAATTATACTCGGTGTGATGATGAATCCTGTATTTCATACGATAAGCCGGTCAGCGTTTTTCAGATCCATTTTATCAAATATCTGGTTCATCCACTCGTCGGGTAATTCATTGAGACCTTTTTCAATTTTTTCCCTCCAGAGTTCAGAAATCATATCGAGATCGTTTTTGTCGAACCGATGTTCAATGATATGGTAGGAGTTGTTAAGGTACATAATCACATCAATGGGATAATCTACATCGTTCGAGCTGATCCTGGTGGCGTCAAACGATAAAAATGCGCTCTTGAGGGTATATTTGATGTCCGATTCATAACGGACCGACCTGTCAAGGATAGGTCTGCCATATCCGGTGTTCCCGATGATAATATAGGGTGTGGCCTGACCGATTTCTATCCAGTTTCCCTGAGGATACAGCATGTAGAGTTTATGTCTTTCATCATTCTCCAGTTGACCGCCAACAATCGCATACAGATTGAAATTGAATCCACTTTCATCAAGGGATTTTTTGTCTTCCTGGTTAACGCGGCGAACCTGTTCTGCAAAAGCATTTACTGCCTTATACAGTTTGTTGAATTCCTTGTCCTGTTCCTCAAGGACTTCATTGAAATAGGTGATGGTTTTATCCCTGATGGAACGTAACCCGGAAGTCATGATGAACAGGGAATGTTTCTTCCGGTTCAGGACAAAAACCTTTTTGGCTCGTGTTGTTTCATTTCCAGAAGTGATCCTGGTATCGGATATCCCCACGATCCCTGTATTAAGCCGAATTCCAAGACAGAATGTCATATATTAAGTTTTATTTTGGATATGATTAAAGTAGGTGTTATAAATGTCGGTAGAAATTTCACTGATCCTTTTCTGAAAATCATCAAGGTATTCGTGAAGCCCACCGGCAAAAATATCATTAATGTCGGCAAATTCTAAATCTGATCGTAAAGAACCTATTTTTTTTTCTGCTTGGTTGGCATAACCGGTTGAATGATTGCCCGAAATTTTCCTCAATGATAAATCAGCCTTCTGCAGGCAGAACAAAATTGACCTCGGGAAATCTTTCTCCAGGATCAGGAATTCAGTGATGTTGATTGGAAGGATCCGGCCGTAGCGGCGCCGGTACATGTTATAGGCACTGACAGATTTCAACAGGGCGGTCCAGTGAATGATGTCGATGGGTGTACCAACCGATTCCACGGATGGCAGCAGGATATGATATTTGACATCCAGGATCCTGGACGTATTATCTGCTCTCTCAAGGGATTGCCCGACCTGTCCGAAATGCCAGCCATCACTGCGTGAAATGGTAGATTCATTGATCCCCCACAGGATCTGGCACCCTTTTTTTACCTTGGTGAAAAATCCCCTCGGATCAGAATTATCCCATTTCCCATTTTTTATGGTTTCGAAAATGAACAGGTAAAGATTATTGATCTCTTCCCATAGCTCCTTTGTCAGGTTTT
>JAGTVG010000479.1 GCA_018224645.1 Cyclobacteriaceae bacterium | reverse complement strand
TCAGATTCCAGTCCCTCCAGAATTTCGATATTGTCATAATCGCTGATCCCCGTTTTCACCTTCATCAGTTTAGCAATACCATTCTCATTGACAAACACAACCTCAACATCCTCGCCAAGCCCGGTCAATGATGAAGAATTCTCATTCCGCTCCTCCTCTTCCTCATTCCCTTCCTCCCCGGACTGGTTTTCACTATCCGGATTACGGGTCGTAACAGATGCAAGCGGAACTGAAAGTACGCTTTCCCGGATATCGGTAACAATATCCACTGATGCCGTCATCCCCGGCCTGAATGGATATTTGGTTCCCTGCTCCTGAAGATCACGATAAGACTCGTTAAGGATCTTTACCTTAACTTCGAACTCCGTCACGGCATCCTGGGAAACCTTATCGTTGGCTGTATTGGCGATCGCAGTCACCACACCTTTGAATTTTTTGCCCGTATAGGTATATGAATCCACATCGATGATGGCGGTATCCCCAACCGAAACCCTTATGATATCGTTTTCATTCACATCCACCCTGACTTCCATTTTGTTGAGGTCGGCTATCCTCAATAATTCCGTCCCCGTCATCATCTCTGTTCCCACCACCCTTTCTCCCTTTTCAACCGCAAGCTTGGAAATTGTCCCGTTCACCGGAGCATGGATGGTGGTCCTTCGTAAATTTTCAAGTGCCTCACGTAAGGAAGCTTCGGAGCTCTGTACATTGTATTTAGCTGCCAGTTCATTCTGTTCGGCCGATTCAACGTCATTTTTCGCCACCTTGAAATTAGCCTCTGCAAGCTGATAATCGGCTTCGGAGATAACATTCTCCTCCATGAGCTGTTGGCTCCGTACAAAATCATAACTCGAGCGGTCAAACTGGGCCTGCGCCCTGGCCTTCCTTGCCCTGGCATCCGCCAGATTGGCCTTCATCTGGTTTAACGTTGCACGCATACGTTCAACCATAGACACATAATTATCCGGTCTTAACTTTAACAGCTCCTGGCCCTGGGTAACCGAGTCGCCCTCCTCAATCCACAACTCGATGATTTCCCCCGACACGTCAGGGCTCAGTTTTACCTCTGTAACAGGCTGAACTGTTCCGGAAGCGCTCACTTTTTCTACAATGGTCTTCAGACTGGCTTTGGCCAGCTGAACTTCTATTTCTTTCTGCTGGCCGATCCAGCCTGCTTTTTTTCCGATTGCCGCAAAAATGACCAGAATAACAACAGCACCGATCAGGATAAAAAGCAGTTTATTTGATTTTTTCTTTGCCATTAGTTGTCGAGTGATAAGGGTTTACCTAAATAAAAATCGAGTACTTTGACCGTAAAAATGTAATTGTATTTTGCTCTCAACAGGTCCGACTTTGCCCTGAACAGGTTATTGCTTGCAACCTGGTAATCATAAATATTCATGGCGCCAAGGTTGTAACTCCTTTCCGCTGCCCGGAATGCTTCTTCAAGTGAAGCAACCTGTTTCTGCGAAGCGTTATAGGTTTTGGAAGCTGCCAGTGCATCGTTATAGGAAATTTCGATTGTCTGCCTCAGATTCTGCCTCACCTCTTTCGAATAAATTTCCGCCTGCCGGGAATTGATCTTTGCCCGCTGGAACATTGACCGGGAAATCAGGCCATTGAAGACCGGGATCTGAAGGGTCAGACCCACCGAATAACTCCAGTTGTCCTTGAATTGTGTGGCAACCGTATAACCTTCCGTCGGTGGTATTTCAATATCGCTGAAAACCGGCAATTCCACATTAAATGGATCAGGGACAACGACATAACCTATTGGAATCGTCTTTACCGTCGGTTCTCCATCGATGATCCTGTCAGAACGTGCCGAAGAATAATTGGTATACATATTACCCTGAGCAAAAAGCCTTGGATCCAGCCCGCCGCGGGCAATTTTAACGCCTAACTCTGAACTTTTTACCGTCAGGTCTGCACTTTTTATCTCGGGCATGATGGTTTCAGCCGTTCTGAAAACTTCCTCAGCTGGTACAAGAACCGGAGCCATCTCATCGATATCCAGGTCGGGAATTTCAATTTCAAAAGGAACACCCGCCGGGATCAGCAGAAATTGTTTCAGCCGTAACTTTGTAAGCCGAACTTCATTCTCGGCATTGATCACACTCACCTCATTGCTTTCCACCTGGGCAACCAGTTCCAGTTCCCTGATCAGCGGCAATGCACCCACCTCCACCTGTTTCCTGGTGGTTTCCAGCTGGGTCTGGGTGGTCTGAAGCTGATAGGTTGCATTTTCAAGTAACTCAACATTCAGGATTATATTCAGAAAGGCAAGGGTAACGTTCAGCATGACATCATTTCTTGCCGCCTCCAGTTCCAGGGTGCTTGCCTCAAGATCAAGCTTATTTCTTTTAATGGTATTCCGGAGCTGTGATCCGCCATACAAAGTCACACTGGAAGAGGCCTGAACGCCGCCCGACTGGATCCGCTGGGAGCTGAAAAGGTTGGTTGTCGGGTCAATTGACCTTCCCCATAAATTGGAATACTGGCCGCCAAAATTCAGATTCGGGTAAAGATCTGCCCTGGCCTGGTTCAGCTGTATCTCATAATCCCTGACAGAAAGTTCGCTCCGTTTGATTGTCAGGTTTTCATTCAATGCATATTGAATACATTCCTCCAGCGTCCATATCGTATCATTGACCTGTTGTGAAATTCCCTGGAAGGGTATAAAACCGGTTAAAAATATCAGGACCCCTGACCATATCCATTTTTCAAAAATCCTCATGAATATTCTTTTAAATTTCATTGTTTATCAACAATTACAAGATTAATGATATTTTTACTCCCCTGACATTAAAACTTTATAAGTGGTTAAATTTTTACATGAAAGCAATATTTGACCGTCATGTCATCGATTTGGAAAAATTCAACCCGGATCAGGATAACCGGGCCTTTTTATATGGGGACGGCTTATTTGAAACGATCATCTTTTTTAACGGGCAGATCAGGTATCTCCAGGATCATTATGAGCGGATCACTGAAGGATGTAACATGCTTTCGCTCGTACTTCCGGAATATTTCAACCTGGATTACCTCGCCCGCCAGCTCCCTGCACTTATCCGGAACAATCAATTATCAGGAACCGTAAGGATCAAGCTGCTCGTCTGGCGGAAATCAGGAGGTCTGTATGAACCCACCCGCATGGAAGCCCATCACCTGATATTGACCAGCAAGGCGGAAGACAGGATCGGGCAGGATATCCGCCGGGTGGGCTTCAGTACCCGGATTTTTAATCATCCAACCCCATGGTCGGCCTATAAGACACAAAGTTCGCTGCCTTATGTGCTTGCCGGGATTGAAAAAAAAGAAAAAAAACTGGATGATATCATCATCACCGATTCCCCGGGAAATATTTCCGAATTGCTGTATTCCAATATATTCTGGATAAAAAATGATAAATTTTATACGCCCTCACTGGAAACAGGATGTATCAGGGGTGTGATGCGGACCTGCCTGATCAGGAAACTGAAAGAATCGGGCTTTTCGCTGCAGGAGATACTGGCCGGCAGAGACATCCTGCTGGATGCGGATTATGTATTTTCAGCCAACGTCAGCGGATTAAGGCCTGTCACCGGGATCGAAGACCATATATTCAACGAATACCCTGACCTGCGGCTTATTCTTCCCTGAAAAAAGTGCGGTTTATACAGTGAGATTTATAAAGATCCAAAATGGTCAGTGCCTTTCCTGGTAATATTAACGTCAGAAATCCATTAATTTTCCGCCCGGAGGGCCGTCCCGATTATATCAGGGTGTCATGTATTTTATTGAAAATAATTAAGTTAACGGAATTTTGTGAAAATTTCCGAAAGTATCACAGCCGCCGGAAGGAAAAAATGGCTTTAAAGATTAAACCGCCACGGCAGCCTTGATATGGGGATGGGGATCATAATTTTCAAGTTTGAAATCTTCGAATGTAAACCCGGAAATATCCTTCACCTCCGGATTGATCCACATGGCGGGCAATGGCCGGAGATCGCGTGATAACTGTAACCTGGCCTGATCCAGATGATTGGAATACAAATGGGCATCCCCGAAGGTATGGACAAAATCACCGGGTTTCAGATCACAAACCTGTGCCATCATCATGGTGAGCAGGCTATAGGAGGCGATATTGAACGGAACACCCAGGAATACATCGGCACTGCGCTGATATAATTGGCAGGACAGCTTTCCTCCAGCGACATAGAACTGGAAAAAGGCATGGCAGGGAGGCAGGGCCATGCGTTCAATATCGGCCACATTCCAGGCGCTGACAATGATCCTCCGGCTGTCCGGTTTATTCCTGATCATATCCACTGCCTGCCGGATCTGGTCATGATGTTTACCTTCCGGTGACGGCCAGCTTCTCCACTGATGTCCATAAACGGGACCAAGATCCCCATTTTCATCAGCCCATTCATCCCAGATGCTCACACCGTGATCCTTGAGGTATTTAATGTTGGTATCCCCTTTCAGGAACCAGAGCAATTCATGAATGATCGACCGCAGGTGCAGCTTTTTCGTGGTGATCACCGGGAACCCTTCCTCCAGGTCAAACCGCATCTGGTACCCGAAAACAGAAAGGGTTCCGGTGCCCGTCCTGTCATCTTTTCTGATCCCCTGATCCAGTATATGCCGCATCAGTTCATGATATTGCCTCATCTCATTAATTTATCTGCCATTAACAAAAATAAGCCGAATCGCATTAAATAGGAACATGATCAAGGACATAAAATCAAATCAATTAAAAGATGGTAATCATGATTAATTTATCGGGGTTCCTCCTGAATGACAGTAGTGTGGGTTTATGGATGTTGTCCTTCAGGAGGAAACCAGATAGACCATTGCAGAATCAAGTACAGTAAAGGATCGTATCCTTTTTATCAAGGTTTCTCCTGAATGACAGGAAGGGGTTTATGGGTTTCGTATCTGACAGGGGGGGTGTCCTTCAGGTGGAAACCAGATAGACCCTTGCAGAATCAAGTTCAGTAAAGAATCGTATCCTTTTTATCGAGGTTCCTCCTGAATGACAAACGAGGTGGTTTATGGGTTTCGTATCTGACAGGGAGGCGTGGCTTCCAGGAGGAAACCTGATAGATCATGGCAGAATCATCGTTGCACCTTTTCCCAGTATTGTGTTTTGCCGATCAGTGAAATACCCACAAATCCCCTCACCTTCAGCCTTCCTTCCTCAAGCATTTTAAGATAACAGGAATAGGTTTTTCCATCCCTCGGATTATAGATATTCCCATCATCCCAGGAACCTTCTTCCTTGAACTCAAAACCACTCAATATATCCAGCCCGATCAGGGGCCGTTTCTGCAGAGATTCATCGGGATTGTTTTTATCTTTTTTGGGCGCATCATTCTCGTTCGGCTCCTTCAGCCAGACAATTTTCCCGCAATATTGCACACCACATTTATAGATCTCAATATGTGCATCCTTTTCATGATTCCACCATAATCCCAGGATTTCATCAGCCCCGTTCAGGGGTGCAAATGATAAAAAAGCGGATGAGATAAGGATCAAACCTAAAACCTGCCAATTCGTTTTCATCTTATTCAAAATATATTTTATTTAGGGAAAAATTTCCCAAATCTACAATAGATGCACGTATCATATCAAACATATTCCTATTATTTAAACAAGATTCTATGTGCATCCCTGTTTTTATTGGCTGAAAAGGCCATTTACCGGAAAGAAGAAATAACCATCATACTGGCCGACCTTCACCTGGGAAAGGCAGCCCATTTCCGGAAGGCAGGCATTCAGATCCCCGAAACTGAGCATGTTAATGATTATATCCGTCTCAGGAACCTTGTCCTGACCTATCATCCTGAAAAGATCCTGATCCCCGGGAACCTTTTTCACAGCGATCTTAACCTGGAATGGAACCGGTTTAATGACTGGGTGCAGGATTTTAAGGAAATTAATTTCCTGCTGATCAAGGAGAATCATGATATCTTTCCGGAAAACTTTTATTCGCTGGCCAAGGAGGTACATGAAAACCAGCTGAATACCGGTCCCTTTACTTTTGTCCATGTTATTACTTTGTTTTTATTTCACAAAAACCCATGGAATCCTTCCGACATTTGGAAATTTTACGGGATTTGCAAAAATTAAACCTTCAAAAAGTAATGATATTTTTGTAGTTTTGGATAATTCAGTGGTTAAAATATGATTTTCTAATGAAATATCTGGAAGTTTCATGGAACATGATTAAATTACTCAATAATATTACAAATCGCCCGGTTACTAAATATTTGGTAACAGTATATAAATTCGAGAATTATAATGAAGGATAGTGAGGTTCTCGCAAAAATCTCAGAGGGTGATGAATCAGCCCTGGATTTTTTATATAAGAAGTACTACAGGATGATGACCAAACTGGTGATATCCAACAGTGGTACCGAAGATGAAGCGAGGGATGTTTATCAGGATGCGTTGATTGTATTCTGGGAAAAAGCCCGGAGCGGGAAACTTGTGATGACTTCAAAAATAAGTACGTTCATTTACAGTATATGTTTAAATTTGTGGCGAAAGGAACTTGAAAGAAAAAGCAGGTTATCGAATGAAGAAAAGGATAATGTTGAGTTCCAGAATATGGAAAGTGAAGAAAGGGAAAGGATCATCCGTGAGTGTATCAACGAACTCGGAGACACCTGCCGTCGAATATTGATGTATTATTATTTCGACGGCATGTCAATGAATGATATCGCTGAGAAGTTGGGTTATGCAAATACCGATACGGCTAAAACCAAAAAGTACAAATGTAAAAAAAGACTGGACGATTTGGTTAAGTCGAAATATACTGCTAGCGATTTTATGGATTAAAATATGTCTGAAAACTTAGATTATCGGCAATTAATTGATGATTATCTCTCTGGTAACATCTCTATTCAGAACAAGGCGGTGGTTGAACACAAAATTGCCACCGATCCGGAATTCAGAAATGAATTCGATTTACAGAAAAATGTCATTAATGCCATCAGGACTACCCGCCGGTTGGAATTAAAGAGTCGGCTTGAAAACATACAGGTCAACTGGTACCATTCCATACCGAGAAGCTGGAAAATTGCAGCGACTGTGTCGGTCGCAACATTGACAACCATCAGTGCCTATTTTTATTTTAACCCGGATTTACTGACGGATGAAAAAATCAATCTGAATTCAAAAGATACGGTTGAAATAATCATGGACAATGAGGCTGTTCCTCCTAAACCGGATCTCGGGATCAACAG
>JAGTVG010000478.1 GCA_018224645.1 Cyclobacteriaceae bacterium | reverse complement strand
GGAAAGGATGGCACAGATCTGGCTGGACATAGCAAGGTACGCCGATTCACATGGTTACCAGGATGACAGCTACCGGTCGATGTGGCCGTGGCGTGACTGGGTGATCCATGCCTATAACAAAAATATGCCGTATGACCAGTTCCTGACCTACCAGATTGCCGGTGATCTCATGCCGGAACCTGACAAGGAAAAATTGCTGGCAACCGGGTTTAACCGGAACCATCCCATCACCCAGGAAGGAGGGGTGATCGATGAGGAATACCGTGTGGCTTATGTTTCCGACCGGACCAATACGCTTGGCAAAGGTATTCTAGGGATTACGCTGGAATGTGCCAAATGTCATGACCATAAATACGATCCCATCACCATGGATGATTACTATTCCATTTATGCTTTTTTCAATAATGTATCGGAAAAAGGACTTCAAATGGATGCCGTGCAGGCGGCCAATGCCAGGTATTATGCCGATGCCCCCTTTATCCATATCTCCGATGAGGATGTGGCCTCGATCCTTTCCTTTGTCAATAAGTCCGACACAGCAGAAATCCAGGTGATGGTCATGAATGATTCACTCCCCCGGCAGGCATATATTCTTGCACGCGGTAACTATGATGCACCGGCGGATCCAGTGCAGCCCGGAACCCCTGAGGCCATCCTGCATTTCCCGGACGACCTGAAACCAGACAGGCTGGGACTGGCCCGCTGGCTGGTGGCGCCGGAAAATCCATTAACGGCACGGGTATTCGTAAACCGGTTATGGTTAATGTTATTCGGTCAGGGTATTGTAAAAACGGCTGAGGATTTCGGAAGTCAGGGAAGCCTTCCCTCCCATCCTGAACTGCTCGACTGGCTGGCAGTGGATTTTATGGAAAACCATTGGGATATCAAGGCCGTCCTGAAAAAAATGGTCATGTCGAATACATACCGGCAGCAATCAGGCACAAGTCCTGAACTGGAGAAAAAAGATCCCGAAAATTTACTCCTTGCCAGAGCTCCCAGATACCGTATGGATGCTGAAATGATCCGTGATTATATCCTGAAAACAAGCGGACTCCTGAATCCTGAAATCGGAGGTCCAAGTGTAAAACCTTATCAGCCCCCGGGATTATGGGAGGAAACCAATGCCGGGAATCAACGCGGAATTCTAACACGGTATGTGGAGGATACGGGCGATGACCTTTACCGCCGGTCGATCTATACTTTCTGGAAAAGAACCCTGCCGCCGCCCTCAATGAGCCTTTTTGATGCACCCAACCGCGACATCTGCGAGATCAGGCGGCAGGTGACAAATACCCCGTTGCAGGCGCTGGCGATCCAGAACGATGTGCAGATACTTGAAGCCTCCCGTGTGCTGGCACAGACAATATCGACAGAATACGGTCCGGATGAAATGATCCGGCAAACCTTTAAACATATACTCTTACGCGACCCGGATCATAAGGAATATAAAACGCTGAAAAAGTACTACGATCATGTATATGCTGATTTTGAAGCTGAGCCGGCTAAAGCAGACAGCCTGCTGAGGTCGGGACAGTACCCCGGACAGGTACCGGATGGAAGGCAGGCGGCAGCCCTGATGATGGTGGCTCATGTGATTTATAATCTGGATGAAACAATAACAAGGGAATAAGTTAAATTGATTATGGAAAAAAATAACGATAGGTCTGATTTCCAGTTGAACATCAATCGCAGACATTTTTTTTCAAAGCTCAGTGTCGGCATTGGCAGCCTGGCCCTCGGATCCCTGCTCATTCCCGATCTTTTTAAACGGCAGGGTAACGCCGACCGGTCCATCTCCGGAGCCCAGGGTTATTCCCATTTTGCACCCAGGGCCAAACGGATCATCTACCTGTTCCAGGCGGGGGCACCTTCCCAGCTGGAATCTTATGATTATAAGCCACTGCTGAGGGAAAGAATTGGAGAAGACCTGCCGGCCTCCATTCGGATGGGGCAGCGGCTTACCGGCATGACTTCCAACCAGGAAAAATTTCCACTCGTCCCGTCGATTGCCGGTTTTAAGCAATACGGGCAGAACGGGGCCTGGATAAGTGACTTTTTTCCCAACATCGGAAAGATCGCCGATGATATTTGTATCATCCGGAGTATGCACACAGAAGCCATCAACCATGATCCAGCCATCACTTTTCTCCAAACAGGCAACCAGCAATCAGGAAGGCCAAGTATGGGTGCATGGATGAGCTACGGCCTGGGGAGCGAAAACAAAAACCTTCCCGCGTTTGTGGTGCTCACCTCGAGGGGTAAAGGGAACAGCCAGGGCCTCTATTCAAAATTATGGTCAAGCGGATTCCTGGATTCCCGGCACCAGGGAGTAATGCTCCGGTCCGGGAAGGATGCGGTCCTGTACCTGAATGATCCGGAGGGCATCAGCAAGGCGGATAAACGGCATTTTCTCGACCAGGTATCAGCCCTGAACAATCATCATCATGAAATAAAAGGAGACGATGAGATCCTCTCACGGGTAGCTCAGTATGAAATGGCCTACCGGATGCAGACCTCCGTACCCGGGGTTATGGACCTCAGGCAGGAGCCGGAATCCATCATCAAACTGTATGGTGCCGAATCATTGATACCCGGCACCTATGCTGCGAATTGCCTGCTTGCCCGCCGTCTTGCGGAACGTGGTGTGCGGTTTATCCAGCTCTATCACCAGGGATGGGATCAACATGGCAACCTGCCGGGAGAAATGTCTTCCCAGGCCAAGGATGTAGACCAGGCTTCAGCTGCCCTTGTGCTTGACCTGAAACAGCGGGGATTGCTGGAGGATACCCTGGTCATCTGGGGAGGTGAATTTGGCCGGACAAATTATTGCCAGGGAAATTTCCAGCCTGACAATTATGGAAGGGATCACCATCCAAGATGTTTCAGCATCTGGATGGCCGGCGGTGGCATCAAACCAGGGCTTATATACGGCGAGACCGATGAATTCGGATATAATATCGTGAGCAATCCCGTGCATGTCCATGATTTCCATGCAACCATCCTTCACCAGATGGGCATCGATCACGAAAAACTCATCTTTAAATACCAGGGGAGGCGGTTCAGATTAACTGATGTAGCTGGTGAACTGGTTAAGGATATTATTGTCTAAGAAAATGGGATCATCAAGTCAGAAAGCTTTCATCAGTCATCTGATCGTTGGGTTGAGTATCATATTGATCTTCCTGACATTTTTTGAAAACTATCTCCAGATTCCTGAGCTCTTGTTGTTTTTTGGCCGGCTGCACCCCTTAATACTGCATTTCCCAATTGTACTGGTTCTTCTCACTGTGATCAACAGTTTTACAAAAAACAAACATCATCAGCAGGTGCTTCTGCCAGTCACGGTCCTGGTCACATTGGTTACGGCCATTTCAGGATTTCTGTTGAGCGAAGAGAATGCCACAAAAGGAGACTTACTCTCTTCGCATCAATGGATGGGATCAGGAGTGGCCATTATGGCGGCAATCTGGTATGGCATCGATGGATTGAAACTGAATAACAGGGCATTTTCACTGTTTATCAGGATTTCGACCGTAATGCTGATCATAATCACCGGTCATTACGGCGGAATGGTTACACACGGTCGTGATTTCCTGGCATGGAACCGGGGGAAAACAGAAATTACGGTAAACGTTCCGGAAGATCCGGCAGTATTCGAACATCTGATCCTGCCTGTATTCGAAACCAAGTGTATCAGTTGCCACAATGAGGATAAATCAAAAGGTGGGCTTGTTCTTGAAAATTTTGCCACATTGCTGAAGGGAGGGAAATCAGGACCATCTGTAAAACCGGGAGAACCCGGACAGGGTGAAATGATGAGGCGGATCCAATTGCCTCTGTCCGACGAGGATCATATGCCACCGCCAGATCACAAACAGCTTGATGATTCAGAAATTTCCCTGCTGGAAGGTTGGATCGCCCGGGGAAGCCTGGAAAATATGAGGGCTTCCGCTGTCGATGCCGCGGATCCATATCATGCCACACTCCAGGCATTTCTTGCTGTGGATACCCATACAATATGGCAAGATCTCCCGGAGATCGACGAATCCGTGATTGAAGAATTATCCTCAGATTATTATACACTCAGGAGGATGGCTGAAAATTCAAATGGTCTTTCCGTTATGGTTCTTCCGCACCAGGAATACACAACCCACAGGCTATCACATCTGCAACCAGTTATCGAAAATATCGTGGAACTGGACCTCAGTTTTTTACCCCTGAATGAAGAAGAAATAAATTTTATATCCAGGTGCAAATCACTTGAAGGGCTTGAAATTGATTTCACTCCGGTTGATGATGAAAAATTCAACCGCCTGGAGGATCTCGGTAACCTTCGCATCCTGAAGGCGCAGGGCAGCAGGCTGACCGGAAAAAGTTTGGAAAAAATTTTAAACTTCAAAAACCTCGAAAAACTTTTTTTGTGGGATACCGGAATTGCGGAAGAGGATCTGAAACAAATACAGAACGGTAATCCCCTGTTGGAAATCAATACCGGGATTGATAAAAGTATCACCTTTACCTCCATTCTTCCGGTACCCCGGGTGAAGCCGGAACAGAACTTTTTTACAGATCCCATCGAACTGGAATTTGAACTTCCGCTGAAAGGGATAGACATATTTTATACCCTGGAAGAAAAAAATCCGGAAACGGAGGGAACTTTATTTTCCAAACCCATCCTGATCGACAGAAGCTGTAAAATCAGGTTTATGGCCTCCAGGGAGGGATGGGAAAACAGTGTGGCCGACTCAATATTGTTATTTAAGACATATAGAAAACCCGACTTTGCCAGGCTACAGTATCCTCCTGATCCTAAATATGCAGGGAAAGGAGAAAAATCTTTTTTTGACCTGATCAAAGGGCCATTAATCCCTCAGGACAGTGCCTGGCTGGGCTTTCAGGAAAATACGATGGAACTTCACTGCCAGTGGGATGAGGAGGTGAAGTTAAGGAACGTTACACTCAGCAGTTTTGTTAATACGGGTATCCATGTTTTTCCTCCCAGCCGGATTGAAGTCAGTGGAGGAAACAAGCATGAAAAAAAACGTCTGGGGGTATATACTGCCACATCCGTCAAAAACAATGAGCCATCGGGTTTCAGGTATTTCAGCTGTCCAATCAACCCGGAGCCTTTCACACATCTTGTCATCACCGTCACGCCGTTGGAAAGATTACCTGAATGGCATGAGGCAAAAGGTAAACCCGGTTGGTTTTTTGTGGATGAGGTGATCCTGGAGGAATGAATAATAAACCGGGTCAATATACATCAGGGTATTTTTTAAATGACAGGGATCATGGCAGGGAATGGCTTGCTATAATTTCTGACATGCACCTGTAGAAGATTGACAGGTGACAACACCCTTACCGGTGGTAACTTAAAAAAATTACTGCCCGTTTTAAAACCGTATCAATATTTCCTGCAGCCTTTCGCCGTATTCATCAAACAAAGCCAGATCATTATGATGCCCCCCTTCAATAATATAAAGGCTGTCTTCCGGTTTCAGCACTGATTTCAGTTGATAACTTCCCCTGACATCGATCACTTCATCCCGTGATCCATGAAAAACATGCACCGGACACCGTGTTTTTGCCAGGTAAAGATCATTCCTGAATTTATACCTGATCAGGAAGGATGGGAACCAGGGAAAATAAGATCTTGACGCATCAGGAAGGTTATAATAGGGAGATTCCAGGATCAGTAAACCCGGATCCCGCTGAGAAGCCACATAGGAAGCCATGCCGGTGCCAAGTGAACGCCCATAGACAATTATTTTTTTCTCCCCGTATTCTGTTTTTAATGTATCGAATATAGCCAATGCATCATGCAGCAATGCAGGCTCGGATATTTTCCCGTGACTTTTGCCGTACCCCCTGTAATCGATCATCAGTACATCATATTGCTGGTCGGTAAAATCTCCGGCAACCGTACCCCAACCCTGGAGACTTCCTGCATTGCCGTGCAAATAATAAACCAGGCCGCGGGGTTGTTTAACCTTAAAGTGGAGTGCGTGGATGCGTACGTTTTCCTCTGTCCGGAAAAAACGTTCTTCAAAGGATTCCCGAAACCCAAACTGATAGTCCGGATCCAGTTTTTGAGGAAAGAAAATTAATTTATCCTGAACATAATACAATAGAAATAAAATTGCCAGGGCGAATGCAATGACCGACAATATAAGGGATGTAATCATTTTCATTTTTATGTTTGAAGGATTGACCGACCTGAATCTTCCGGCCCTGC
>JAGTVG010000477.1 GCA_018224645.1 Cyclobacteriaceae bacterium | reverse complement strand
TCCAGGCTCTCCCGGCCATTGACCAGGTCGGTCATATGAACATCCCTGACATCGAATCCTGCCAGATGCATTGACCAGGCCATTTCCCTGTCCCCATTCACACCCTTTTCACGGATAATTGCCCCGCGCATTCCGGTTCGGTTTTTTCTTCCGGGATCCAATCCGTAAGCACCCGTTTTTCCTGAAAATTTTTCAGTAAAAACGAACTGCAATTCGTTCTCCTTGTAATGCAGAAAACGGCTCTCGGCCAATGCCGGAGTTGTCTGGTGCCTGTCAAGAAGGCAGGAAGTTTTAAACCAGAAATCCCGTAGATAATTTATATCTAGCTTGAACTGGTGTTCCTGAAAATTGATCTCAAGTACTTCAGATTTTACAACCCTGCCGATTTTAAAGTAACGGATGTTTTGCATGTTCAGGATCTCCTCTATGCGGTCATCCTGATTAACCTGGATCACGAGGCCCGGTTTTTCGCTGAACAGGATCCTTACTGGATCATTCTCTCCGAATGGGTCCAGTTCAAGCTTCATCGAGTATTCATTGTCCGTAAAACACATTTCAAGCAGTGAGGTGATCAATCCACCGGACGATACGTCATGACCGGCAAGAATAAGATTGACACGTATCATGTTCTGGACCGTGTCAAATACCCTCGCCAGATAGGAAGGATCCTGTACGGTAGGGCAATGCATGCCGACCTTGTTCAAAAGCTGGGCGAAACTGCTGCCTCCGAGGTGAAACCCATCCATGGCGGCATCGATATAATATATCGATGAATCCGTTTCCTGATAAAGAGCGGGTGAGACCATCTTCCTGATATCGTTTACCTCTCCGGCAGCCGATATGATGACCGTTCCCGGAGAAAACACAATATCCCCATCCGGATACTTCTGGGTCATTGAAAGGGAATCCTTCCCGGTCGGAATATTGACCCCTAACGGAATGACGAAATCGCTGATCGTTTTGACAGCCATGTATAACCGTGCATCCTCGTTTTCATTCCTTGCAGGCCACATCCAGTTGGCACTAAGCGATACCCCCTTCAGTCCTTCCGTCAGGGGAGCCCATACGAGATTTGTCAGGGCTTCGGCCACAGACAATATGGAACCTTTTCCCGGATCGATCAGGCCGGAAACCGGCGAATGGCCAATGGCTGTGGCGATGCCTTTTTTCCCCTGGTAGTCGAGCGCGACCACCCCAACATTATTCAATGGCAATTGAAGTTTTCCGCAGGTCTGCTGCATGGCGATTTTCCCGGTAACAGACCTGTCCACCTTATTGGTCAGCCAATCCTTGCAGGCTACGGCTTCAAGCTGCAATAATTGTTCTATATAGGAAACGAGCTCCCTGACATCGTAGACAGGATCTTCGAATTTCTCTTTTGTATAACTGTCCCTGATGACCGTCACGGGCGGGTTGCCGAACATGTGTTCCACTTTCCAGTCAATGGGTTTTTCACCGGTCTGCTGATCCACAACGGTGAACTGGTGGTCGCCGGAGGTTTTACCGGTCACAAAAAACGGTGCCCTTTCACGGTCCGATATCTTTTTCAGCATCGGAATATCCTTTTCCTTAATGACAAGTCCCATTCTTTCCTGTGATTCATTGCCGATGATCTCCCTGGCTGAAAGGGTCGGATCTCCCACAGGAAGTTTATCGAGAAAAATGGTCCCTCCGGTTTTTTCAACAAGCTCAGAAAAACAGTTTAGATGACCGCCGGCCCCATGATCGTGTAGTGATATGATGGGGTTGTTTTCAGATTCGGCCATGGCCCTCAGGGCGTTATAAACTCTTTTCTGCATTTCAGGATTAGCCCGTTGTACGGCGTTTAACTCAATGGAATTATCGTATTCACCCGTTGCCACAGATGAAACCGCCCCGCCCCCCATGCCGATCCGGTAATTATCGCCTCCCATCATTACGATGCTGTCCCCTTTTTCAGGATTTTCCTTCTGCGAATCCTTTTCATTTCCGGACCCTATGCCTCCCGCCAGCATGATCACCTTATCATAGCCGTATTTTTTATTATTTTCTGCATGCTCAAAAGTCAGGAGGCTCCCGCAGATCAGGGGCTGCCCGAATTTATTGCCGAAATCACTGGCGCCATTGGAGGCCTTGATCAGGATTTCGATAGGCGACTGGTAGAGCCATTTCCTGGGCAGAAGATTCTTTTCCCAGAGCCTGCCTTCCTCAAGCCTTGGATACGAGGTCATGTATACGGCAGTGCCGGCCATGGGTATGCTGCCTTTTCCTCCGGCCATCCGGTCCCGGATCTCCCCCCCGGTCCCTGTCGAGGCGCCATTGAAAGGTTCAACGGTTGTGGGGAAATTATGGGTTTCGGCTTTCAGGCTGATTACACTTCTGATATCCCTTGTTTCGAAAAAATCCGGGATATCCTGCCGTACGGGCGCAAATTGTTCTATGACGGGGCCCTTGATAAAGGCCACATTATCCCGGTAAGCCGAGACCAGGTTACCGGAATTTTCCCTGGAAGTTTTTTTAATGAGCTGGAACAGGGTTTCAGGCATTTCCTCTTCATCGATGACGAACGTCCCGTTAAATATTTTATGCCTGCAGTGTTCTGAATTTACCTGGGAAAAACCAAAAACTTCACTGTCAGTCAGTTGCCTTCCCAGGATTCCGGATATTTCTTCCAGGTATTTGATTTCCTCTTCATTGAGGGCGAGGCCTTCTTCCCGGTTATAGGCGGATATGTCCTCAATATTCCTGATGGATTCCGGAGGATGTTGGATGGTGAAAATATCCTGGCCGAGGGTTTCATACAGAAACTGGAGCATGGGATCATATTCAGCATTGCCGGTGGCCTTTCTGAATTCTTCTATCCTGCTGATCCCCTCAATCCCCATGTTTGCGGTGATCTCTACCGCATTTGTACTCCAGGGGGTGACCATTTCTTTTTTCGGCCCGATAAAGGGTCCCGTGACGGATTCCCGTTCCAGGAGAAAGGCCCCGCTGAAGAGCCATTCCAGTTTCTGAATGGATTCATCAGATAAAGGTCCGGAAGCTACAACAGCATACAGGATTTCATCGGGGCCCTGAAAAAAATGGATCATTTTAATCTGTTTTCTTTTCATGAAGAATAATGGCAAAAATATGCAAAAGTACCATGAGATTGAGGAAAAACAGGAAACAATAATGCCTAAAATTCATGCCTTCACTCCGATTGATGTGATGAATTTGAGGCATTATTATTTTGGTTCTTAACCATCCCTTTCCAGCCTGCTGATCTTATCGATCCTCCGCTGGTGCCGTTCCTCGCCCGGATATGAAGTTTCGAGCCAGCTTTTTACAACCATCAGGGCCTGTTGCGGACTTATAAATTGTGCTCCCAGGGACAGGACATTGGTATTGTTATGGGTGCGCATGAACGTGACAATCTCTTCGGGACCTCCATTATATAATCCGGCCCTTATCCCCTTTACCTTATTGGCGACAATCACTTCCCCCTGACCAGAGCCGCCAATCACGATACCTTTATGGACATCAGGTTTTTCTGCCACCTTTTTTGCGGCAGGAAATATGTAATCGGGATAATCGTCCTGTTCCTGGTATTTATGTGGCCCGATATCCGTAAATTCGAGCCCCATTTTTTCAAGAAGCGTTTTGAGATGTTCTTTCAGTTCAAATCCAGCATGATCACTTGCGATGTATATCATTTTTCATTTCATGTTATGGTGTTTTCAGGATTACCGGACCTCTCCTTGCAGTAAAACGGTAAGATAGAAAAACTTTTTAATTTTTTATCCTTTTGGCAACCCTGATCCAATTTCCCCGTATATTAAATCGTAATATTGCGATAAAACGATATAATGGGTAGCAGCAAATCTTTATATTTTTCCGAGGAACAGAACCGGCTTGCAGGTTTATCCAAAGCCCTGAGCCATCCGGCAAGGATTGCAATCCTACAGTACCTTGTCAAAAACCACACATGCATGGTTGGCGGGCTTATGGAATCCCTTCCGCTTTCACAGTCGACAATTTCACAACATTTGAAAGAATTGCGTTCCATCGGGATCGTTCGCGGGGAAATCGAAGGATCGTCGGTATGTTATTGTATCGATGAAGAAAAATGGAAAGAATTGACAGAGGCCTTACAGGGGTTAATATTTGATGTAAATAAAACATGTTGTCCATAATGAGTAAAAAATTACAAGAACAGGGGACCAACGGGACGAACGGGTTGTTCAATGAGGCATTGAAGAATCAGGACAGGTCAACACTGCCATATAATGATAAGGAGCTGACGCTCGATCATATGAACCATCAGCTTGAGGAATTATCGGCCATTATCAGGACCTACAATATCCTGAATTTCAAGGATAAGGCCAGCCAGCTGGATTGTATTTGTGCGTTGATGGATAAAGTGATTCCCGGCAATAACCGGGACGTGCTTTTACAGACCATCCGGGAAACAGGATATGAAGAGATCCAGAAGGCATTTATAACGCTTAATCAGGTTTGCGAGGACGCTTCCGATGAAAAGGAGGACCTTTTCGCCATCCTCAAACGTCACAGGCTGAATTATCCCGTTCCGGCAGATGATAATTTAAAATTATACCGTTTTGGACAGTTTCTGAACGTTACCCTGATCCATTACCATATGCAGAAAAGAAAGGGTTTTAAACTGACGGATCTGCAGCAGAAGATCAAGTGGGAATCAGCCATTACCCTTAAACCATTGCTGGACAGGCTGATCCTGGTCCTGAAAATGGAACTCCCGCTCAATGATCTCAAAGGCAAAATGGATCCGGTGGGATAAAACGGGTTCGGTAACCCGTGGTATCATCCGTGGAAACAATGATCGGGATCCTGCATCTGGTTTTTATCTTTGACCCGAATTCTGTTTTAATTTCCACATTGGTAAATATGCAATCGTCAGGATCATTGGTCAG
>JAGTVG010000476.1 GCA_018224645.1 Cyclobacteriaceae bacterium | reverse complement strand
TTATAAAAACCGGATTCCGGACCATCCCGGAGGAGGTACGGTGAACTGGACCAACAGGTGGAACGAATACAGTTATGTGATGGATGTGGAAGCCAGGGAAGATGGAGGTACACCTGGATTTTTACAGGCCTATAAAATAGCATTGAGTATTTTATTGAAGGAACAGATGGGGACAGGTAATATTCATCAACGGGAAAAGGAATTGCTTGAAATTGCATTAAGAGAACTGCCTCAAGTGAAAGGATTAAAGATACTGGCAGAAAATATCGTTGAACGCCTGGGAGTAATTTCTTTTTATATCGAAGGCATACACCACAACCTGGTCACAAGATTGCTGAATGATCTTTATGGCATACAGGTAAGGGGCGGCTGTTCCTGTGCCGGGACCTACGGCCATTTTTTATTGAATGTGGATTATGATCTTTCGCATCGGATTACTGAACATATTGACCAGGGGGATCTTTCCCTCAAGCCGGGGTGGGTGCGGTTGAGTATCCATCCGACCATGACGAATGAAGAATTAAATACGGTCATCCATGCCCTTCATGACATCAGCAATAATATTGAAAAGTATATCAGGAATTATGTATTGCAGAAATCAACCAGTGAATTTGAGCACAGGGATTTTCATCCGGATTATGAGCGGGTGATCGGAAAATGGTTCACCATTTGAAGATTCTCCGATTCATGCCATCACTCCGAGTGATGGCATGAATCGGAGAATATGTTTATAATTAATAATTCAGGAGTATCACGTAATCAGTTCTCTCCCCTGATTTTATCAGGGCGGAAATGACACTTTTGAGGAATCCTCCAATCGAGTAATTAAAATGCCACATTGATTTACCCACCCGTACCAGTAAAATTTGCCGCCTATTAAGACCCCCCGCCGCATCGTCGGATTTCCACTTGAATCCACCGTTGAATTTGTCTGACAGAAGGCATTGAAAAAAAAAATATCCTTTTCTTCCCATTAATCCGCTGTAATTCAGTAATATGTAAATTAATTAAAAAAAATTCACCGACTGGGGCAACCGTTTGTCCGGAAATTCAGTATTGATAACATCAAAATTAAATGGTGGATATATTCGAAAATAAAGATCTCAACCCAATTTTGAATGGTTGTTTAAAAAATGACCGGAAGAGTCAGAAATTGCTTTACAAGCATTTTTTCGGGTATGCCATGAGTATATGCATCAGATATACAGAGAACCGGGCCGATGCACTGGAGGTTTTAAATGATTCCTTCATGAAAGTATTTACCAATCTTAAAAACTTCAATCAGGAAAGGTCATTTAAAAGCTGGTTCAGAAGAATCCTGATCAATACTTCCATCGATCATCTGAAAAAGGAAATGAAACATCAGTATCTGGAAAGAATTGAAGAACATGAGATCGGACATCACCATTCTTTTGCCGATCAGAATATCGGGCACGAAGAACTGATTAGTCTGGTCCAGGGATTGTCTCCGGCCTACAGGTCAGTCTTTAATCTTTACGTCATAGACGGATATAATCATCAGGAAATTGCGGAAATACTCGGAATTTCCGAAGGAACATCCAAATCAAATTTGTCGAAAGCCAGGATGAACCTGCGGGAAATGTTAAAAAAAATTGAAAGGAATGAATTTATTCGAATTGCCCGATAAGGACTTTGATTCAAGGTTCAGGACGGCAGCGGATTCTGCCGGATATACTTTCAGTGAGGAAGGGTGGGAAGGTCTTGAAAAAAAACTGAATCGCTGGGAAAGGTTTGGACCGGCATTCCGGAGGATTTCGGGAGGATTGATCATTGTATTGATGGGAATGGTGGTTTTCCTGATCATTAAAAGTCCCGGAGCCGGGGAAACTGAGAATTCATTTAATCAGATCGTTCAGCATGGTATTATTGATATACCGGATCAGGACGGGCCAGGATTGTCTCCGGATCAGGACGGGCCAGGATTGTCTCCGGATAAGGACGGGTCAGGATTGTCTCCGGATGAGGACAGGACCAGTGAATGGACAGGGCAGCCTGCTCCCGGGTCGAATGAGAACAACCGGATTTCTGCGGCTGAAAATCCAGTTTTAAAACAGAATAAACAGGATCAAGCGGCTACCGGGAAGTTAAATCCGGATAATACCCATTCAAAATATGATATTCCCGGGAAAAATTTTGAGGGAAGATATATTTTCAGCCCTCATAAACAAAATTATCCGGGCAATAGGCTGACTGGCCTTGGGCCCCCGGAAGTTAGAAAGGTGGAACCGGGAAATTTAGTGGAACCGGGAAATTTAGTGGAACCGGGAGATTTAATGACGGAACATAAATCTCGCATGCTGGGAATAATTCCAAAGAAACCCGAAAGCCCCGGCTTTGGTTATTCACTGAATTTAATGCTGGGGCCGGATTTCAGTGGGGTAGGAGCAAATACTTATGGGACAGGTACCTTTGCCGGATTGGGACTTGAACTTTATTTCGGAAACAGATTCAGTCTTATCGCAGGAGTTTCCTATGCAAGGAAAAAATATGCGGTTCAGGATGATGAATATTCGGCCCCTTCGCCGGGTATCTGGACCTATGGACAGGTACCTGACCAGGTTGATATTGCCTGCCACGTTCTGGATATTCCCATCAATATTTATTATTCGATTTTCCTGAGCCGCAAAAACAGGTTCTTTGCCGGGGCGGGTTTGTCAACCTACCTCATGTTAACTGAGGAATATCATTTTGAATATGAAGATTCATATTATACGGATCTCATTCGCGAGTATACATTAAAAAATGAAAATCAACATTATTTCGGAATAGTCAATCTTTCGGCAGGTTATACCCGGAATATTAATGATAAATGGGCATGGCAGGTAGAGCCTTACTTAAAACTACCTATACAGGATATCGCCGCCGCGAAAGTCCGGCTGAATAGTTTCGGCGCATTGATCTCACTGAAATACAGATTCAGATGAGCTAAAAAAAAGGAATAAATACGTTAACCAAAAATTTACAACCATGAGAAACATTGTTGACAGGAAAAATACGTCCATTGAAAAACAATTATTATTAATTGCGGGTTCACTTATCGCATTCTTAATTCTCCTTTTTTTCAGCGGATGTGATGAAAATAATGATCCGGGACCAGGAGCGGAAACTCCGGAACTGACCGGAAACAGTATTACCTATAACCTGGTGCCAATTGAAAATTCGGGGGTAAGTGGTACGGTTGAATTTGCTGAAACCACCGATAACAATACCTGGATTACCTTCAATATTTCCGGGGGCACCCAGGGAGAAGTTCATCCGGTTCATATTCACCAGAATTCACAGGTTGAAGGAGGTGGTATTGTGATCAGCCTTGGAAATATCGATGGAACCACCGGTGATCACGAGATCCTGGTGGAAACCAGGGATGATGATTCGGCGGTCAGTTATAATGATCTGACGAGTTTCGATGGCCATATAAATATCCATGCCAGTCCTTCGGATCTCAGTACGATTGTTGCTGCTGCCGATATCGGGGGAAATGAATTGACGGGCGACGAGGAAGATTATGGCCTTACTGGAAAAGCTGAACCAGGTCTGAGTGGTGAAGTGTTATTGCAGGAAAGGAAAAATGGTGAAACACTGGTCACCGTCCGGGTAGAGGATTATACGGGTTCCGACGATCTGCCCAATCATATTCATGCTGATAATGCAGTCACAGGTGGTCCTATCGTGGTCAGTCTCAATCCGGTGGATGCTTCAACGGGGATCGGAATGACCCATGTAGGCCAGTTTGATGACGGCACCCCGGTTTCTTTCAGTGACCTGAATGATTTTGACGGACATGTGAATATCCATAAAAGCGAATCCGAACTCCAGATAGTAATTCTACAGGGAGACTTTGGCCAAAACCGGCTTACCGGAGATGAGGTTGAATATGAATTAATGTCAAGGACAGCGGATGATGTTTCAGGAACAGCCCTGTTTTCGAAACGGGAAAACAATGAGACGCTGGTTACCCTTATGCTGAACAATACGCTCGAGGAATTAATTCATCCGGCCCATATTCATCTGAATTCAGCCGCCGAAGGAGGAGGGATCGCCATAGATCTTACTGCAGTCGATGGCAGTTCCGGGATGAGTATGACAAATATCTCACAATATAACGATGATACGCCGATAACTTATGATGAACTGATCGAAATAGATGGCTATATCAATGTTCATTTAAGCGGAACACAATTGTCGACCGTCATTGCACAGGGTGATGTCGGCCAGAATGCCCTCACCGGAAATTCTGTTTCCTATGATCTTGCAGCTGTCGGAGGTTCGAACATTTCAGGGATGGTTATTTTCCACGAAAGGATGAGTGGGTCAAGCCTGGTTGAAATCAGTCTTACGGGTACTGTGGATCCTGATATTCATCCGGCACATATCCATGCGAATGATGTATCAGCAGGAGGGGGGATCATCATCGGATTGAAATCAGTGAATGGTAATTCTGGTACAAGCCTGACGCATGTCGAAGCTATGGACGATGAAACTCCCATAAGCTATGACCAACTCACGGAAATCGATGGTCATGTAAATGTCCATAAAAGTATGCAGGATTTTTCCGTGGTGGCCAATGGCAATGTGGGGCAAAATGCAGACTAGGTTAACGGATCCGGGGAAGTGAAGTTGGTGCCGTGAGACAGATCCCCGGATCCTTCCTAAAATTCCAGAAAAAATTAAAATAATAAAAATATGAAAATCTATCATTACGGCCTTTTCCTGGTTTGCCTGGGATCAATTTTACTGGAAGGATGTTCAAGCGAGAGCGAACCCGATCCGGTCAACTGCAATGCCAATCCTGTGAGCATTGTGTCCGTATCCTCAATGGAAGCCACATGTGGTGTTGATGATGGAAGTCTCACCATATCAGCCAGCGGCGGTTCGGGGGATTATACGTACAGCATCAACGGGACTGATTTTCAGTCATCTGCCACCTTTCAGAATTTAGGTGCAGGAAATTATACGGTTACGGCGAGGGATGTGAATGAATGCTCCGCTTCCGGATCGGCCATTATTGAAAGTACATCAGGTATAACATTGACGGCAGAAGTAACCTCAGTCGCCGGCTGCGATTCAAATAATGGAGAATTGTCAGTAGATGTCTCCGGGGGGGAAGCTCCTTATCAGTATAAACTTGATGACGGTTCCTTCCAGGATAATGCAGTTTTCAGCGGATTGGAAGCAGGATCATATACCGTATTTGCCCGGGATGTCAACGGATGCCTGGTGACATCCCCGGTAGAGGTTAAACACGGAACCAGCCTTGAAGATGAAGTGATGACGATCATAACGGCAAACTGTGCCATATCGGGTTGTCATGACGGCAACAGCGGTATACCCGACTGGTCCAACATGAATAATGTAATCGCCAATGCGACGAATATCAAAAACCTGACGGGCAATGGAACAATGCCTCCTGAAGGGCGATCCATTACCGATGAAGAAATTTCAACGATCGCATGCTGGGTAGATGATGGTGCAGCAGATAATTAAGGTATTATTCCCTGCCCTGATGCTGATCTTTCAGCATCAGGAATCCTCCGGGCAGAAATACATGGCAAGGAACGGATATGTACGGTTCTTTTCTGAAGCACCCCTTGAAAATATAGAGGCGGTCAACAACGAAGGGCTCAGCATATTTGAGAGCTCAACCAATAAAATTGCATTTACGATACCCATTAAGAATTTTGAATTTGAAAAAAGCCTGATGCAGCAGCATTTTAACGAGAATTATCTTGAATCGGATAAATATCCCAGTTCAACCTTCAAAGGGGAGATCAAGGGTTTTTCGGATACTTCTGATCAACAAGTCCTTAAAGCACACGGTGAGATGACCATCCATGGGGTTACCCGGGAAATAACAGTTGAAGGTCAGGGAATAAAGAGAGATGATAAGATAATACTTGAAGCCTCATTCCCGGTAAAACTGGAAGATTACGATATCAAAATCCCTAAAGTGGTCCTCTTTAATATTGCCGAGGTGGTGGATGTAACGATAAAATTTGAATTTGAGCTTTATGAACCGAATTAAATTTTTATTAATGACCGGAGCCAGGTTTATTTTGTTGGTTTTATTGGTTTTACCGGGCCGGCTTGTTGCCCAGGACGACCTGATGGATATCCTTGAAGAAAATAAGAATGAGGAAGTGGAAGTGATCGATAATACATTTAAGGGAACCCGTCTGATCAATGGGCATACCGTTGAGGTAAGGGACCGGGGTGTACTGAATTTTACGATCATGCACAGGTTCGGCAGGCTGAATTCCGGGGCATATGAATTTTTTGGCCTGGATAATGCAAATATCCGCCTGGGACTTGATTACAGCATTACCGATGATCTGACAGTGGGTATTGGCAGAAGCTCATTCAATAAGGTGTATGATGGATTTTTAAAGTACCGGGTGTTGAGGCAATCCAGGGGGGCAGTAAAATTTCCGGTCACCGTTACCCTTACCGGGGGTATTTCAATCCAGACCCTGAGATCACCTGATCCTGACGTGACGATTCCGTTTGATCAGAAACTCGCCTACACCGCCCAGGTACTGGTGGCAAAAAAAATCGGGGAGGCAATATCATTGCAGATCATGCCTGCCCTGATTTATAGAAATTATGTAGAATTACCTGGTGAGGAAAATATGACTTTTGTACTTGGTGTTGGAGGAAGGG
>JAGTVG010000475.1 GCA_018224645.1 Cyclobacteriaceae bacterium | reverse complement strand
TTATGGTGGCTCATCTGAATATCCCGGCACTTGATCCGGCTCCCGGGCAGGCATCCACCCTGTCGAGGAATATCGTGACCGGATTATTGAAAGATTCACTTGGTTTTAAGGGGATCGTATTTACGGATGCCCTGAATATGAAAGGTGTGGCCAAATATTTTGAACCGGGTGAGGTTGACCTGAATGCCTGTCTTGCCGGTAATGATGTTTTATTGTACTCCCTGGATGTATCCAAAGGAATAGCGCTTATTCTCAAGGCGGTAAAGGATGGAAAAATTGATGAGGGGACCATTGACAGCAGTGTCAGAAAGATACTTTCCCTTAAGTTTTGGGCTGGTCTCGATGATCTTCAGCCTGTCGAACTGGAAGATCTGGCAGAGGATCTTAATTCACCGGGCAGTACCGTTTTACTCAGGAAACTCACGGCGGCTTCCTTTACACTGTTGAAGAACGACGGGAACCTTCTTCCGCTGAAACGGATCGATACGCTCAGGATCGCATCCCTCACCCTGGGTGACAGCCGTCAGGACATTTTCCATGAACGGCTGGATGATTATACCCTGATGGATCATATTTTTCTGAATGAAAAAGATACTTACCAGACCATGAAACCCGGCCTCGACAGGTATAATCTGCTGATTGTCAATTTTGCGGGACTCTCACAGTATGCATCGAGAAATTTTGGTTTGCAGGAAGGGTATGTGGAAATTGTTGACCAGGTTCTCCTGAACCATCCATCGGTGATTGTCTGGAATGGTAATCCCTATGGTCTTGACAGGTTTAATCATGCGGACCGGGCGCTCTCCGTCCTGGTTACCTACCAGGAAAATAAATACACAAGGGATATGTCCGCCCAGGCAATCTTCGGCGGGATCGGCGTGAACGGCCGGCTTCCGGTATCCATCAATGACCGGTTTCCTGCAGGCATCGGAATGACAACGGCAGGAAATATCCGTTTTGGATATACCATCCCCGAGGAAGTGGAACTGGATGGGGAAAAGCTTGGGAACGGGCTGGATTCATTAGCCGCCTATGCGTTGCGGGAAGGTGTTGCACCCGGACTGCAGCTACTGGTGGCCAGGGATAAAAAAGTGGTATTTCATAAGACCTATGGCTTTCACACATATGACAGCCTGGAAAAAGTCCGGGAGGATGATCTCTATGATTTTGCATCGGTGACGAAAATCACAAGTTCACTTCCTGCATTGATGCGGTTGCATGATCAGCAGAAATTGGACATCGATGCCACTCTGGCTGATTATATCCGCTATTTCCGGCATGGCAGTAAAAAGGATATCCCCATCCGGCGGATGTTATCCCATACCGGGGGATTACAATCCTGGATAGCCTTCTGGACAACTACGCTCAGAAAAAACGGGAAATACAAATGCCGTACATTATCGTACGATTCATCGGCAAGATTCCCTGTCAAACTCACCGATAATCTTTACCTGTTTAAAAATTATAAAAAGAAAATATACAGGATGTTCCGCAAATCGCCTGTGAATCCGGATCAGGGCTATGTTTATTCGGATCTTTCATTTTATTTCTGGCCTGAGGTCGTTGAAAACCTCGCCGGGATGGATTATGAACAGTATTTGAAAGATTCGATCTATCATATCCTGGGGGCAAACACGCTCACCTACAATCCCAATCAGTTTTATGAGCTCGAACGGATCATTCCCACTGAAAATGATACCTTTTTCAGAAAAATACAGATTCACGGATTGGTACACGATGAAGGTGCTGCCATGATGAATGGAAAATCAGGCCATGCCGGTTTGTTTGGAACTGCCACCGACCTGGCCAAACTGATGCAGATGTACCTGAGTATGGGGGAGTATGGTGGTTACCGGTTCATTTCCAGGCCTACGCTGAAAATGTTTACTTCCTATCAGTATGCCAATGAGCATGTACACAGGGGACTGGGTTTTGATAAACCCCCATTAAAGGATAAGGAAAAGGGGATGCCTGCAAAAGATGCCGGGGAGGACAGTTTCGGACATTCCGGTTATACCGGGACCTTTACCTGGGCTGATCCTGAGACCGGGATCCTCTTTGTGTTTATGTCTAACCGGGTTTATCCGACACGGCAAAACAATAAAATTGCTAACCTGAGCATCCGTCCGAAAATGCACCAGTTGATTTATGATGCCAGAACCGATTAATTTTGAAAATGATACTTCCGGGAAACCTGTAATTGAATTTATGTGATAAATTTACCTTATGGGGTAACGTTTCCTGATCTGCAGGAAATTTCAATCAACCCCTGATCATCGAACTCTAAAATTATTTATGGAACTCTCAGTCATCATCAGTGTTTTTAACGAGGAAGAAAATATCGGACCCCTGATTGAGGGGATCGATAAATCCCTTTGCGGGATCGAACATGAAGTGATCTTCATCAATGATGGTTCTACGGATGGTACGGTGGAGAAGATCAGGGATCATGCCGGTGAACGGTATAAAATTCTCAGTTTCTATAAAAATTACGGGCAAACGGCGGCCATGGCTGCCGGTATCGATTATGCGAAGGGAACACTGATCGTTACCATGGACGGGGATCTTCAGAATGATCCCGGCGATATACCCGCAATGATGAAGGAACTGGTGGAGGGTAAATGGGATGTGGTGGCCGGAAGAAGAGTCAACAGGAGGGATTCGTTCATTATCCGCAAAATACCAAGTAAGATTGCCAACTGGGTCATCAGGAAACTTACCGGTGTCTATATCAGTGATTATGGTTGTTCATTGAAAATTTTCAAGGCCGAAATGGCCAAAAGTCTTGGGTTGTACGGCGAACTTCACCGGTTCATTCCGGTTCTGGCCCAGCTGCAGGGGGCAAGGATGACCGAAATGGATGTCAGCCATCACCGGAGGATTCATGGCAAAACAAAATACGGACTCGGGAGGACCTTCAGGGTTATGAGCGATATTCTGCTCATGGTTTTTTTTCAGAAATATATGCAGCGGCCGATGCATCTTTTTGGCACCCTCGGCATCTTTACGTTCGGGACAGGCATGCTGCTCAATCTTTATCTTCTCTTTGAAAAAATTCTTGGACATGATATCTGGGGCAGACCGGTCCTGATCCTTGCCATCACCCTTACCATCGGAGGAATACAACTCATTACTTCAGGATTGATCGCAGAGGTCATCATGCGCACCTATTATGAATCCCAGGACAAAAAAACCTACAGCATTAAAGAGATCATCCTTGGAAATCATAAGTAGAAAAGGATTATTCAAACTCCTCCTCAAGACAGCGGTTACCGTTCTTGCCGGCTATATTGTCATCAGTAAAATCGATCTGAATGAAACGTGGGATATTATTTTATCGGCTGATCCTGTCTGGCTGTTCATGGCGCTTGTATGCTTTAATGTTTCAAAATGGATCAGCGCCTTCCGTCTCAACATTTTTTTCAGAATGGCCGGCCTCGATCTGTCAACCCGTTATAATCTGATCCTTTATTATGTCGGGATGTTCTATAATCTTTTCCTTCCCGGAGGGATCGGCGGGGATGGATATAAGGTGTATCTCCTTAACAGAAATTTTAAAATACCGGTAAAACACCTGATCGGCGCCACCTTGCTCGACCGTATCAATGGCATGGTCACCCTCGTTTTTCTGGCCCTCCTGCTGCTTCTGTTTATTGATCACACCTTTACGGATTTGCCGCTACCCGTTTTCCTGATCGTTTTAATGGCCCTGACCTACCCCGTTTTTTATTTCCTGGTCAGATTTTTTTTCAGGCGGTTTTCCGGTTCATTTTTAATGCCGAATTTATTATCGCTGGGTGTGCAGGTCAGTCAGCTTGTAAGCGCATTTTTTATTCTTTGGGCCCTGGATATTCATTCGTTATATGTTGAATATCTTGTGCTGTTCCTGTTATCATCCATGGTGGCCGTCCTGCCATTTACCATTGGCGGGATAGGGGCGAGGGAACTGGTTTTTGTCTTCGGGGCCAATTATTTAATGATCGATAAAAATGCCGCAGTGGCTTTCAGCCTGTTATTTTTTATATTGACTGCCTTCAGCTCTTTACCGGGGACCTTCCTTGAGTTGAAATTAAAAAACAGAAGCGGACAGGTCAGCTGATTCCGGAAGAACCGGTTGGATCATTCTGATTCAAGCGCGTCGAGGATATCTGCCAGGACCTCATAATCCTTGAATCCCACTTTTTCTTCCCTGCCGCCCTGCATGGCAATTCCCCTGATCCCTGTGTCGACGTTCATTTTCTTGATATTTTCCCTGTTGAATTCAAATGCCCGCAGGACCGGATTGTTGTTGTGCCACATGAAAATATTATC
>JAGTVG010000474.1 GCA_018224645.1 Cyclobacteriaceae bacterium | reverse complement strand
GAAACTTATGAGCAATATACCCTCAGTCAGTATGCCCCGGTCCTGATGCTCGGGGAAACCCTAACGTTCCTGGAAGAAAACCGGGAAGGGCCCTTTTTCCTTTATTTTGCGTCGCCGATCCCTCATGTTCCCCTGCAGGCGCCAGAGGAATATGTTGTAAGATATCATCAGGTCATCGGACCGGAAGAACCTTATTCCGGGGATCAGGGGTATTTCCCTAACAGAACACCCCGGGCCACCTATGCGGCCATGGTCAGTTATCTGGATTTTCAGGTGGGAGAAATCCTGAATAAGATAGATGAACTCGGATTGGGAAAAAACACGGTCGTTTTTTTCACAAGCGATAATGGTCCCACTTACAACGGTGGGTCCGATTCACCCTTTTTCAACAGCGCGCGGCCCTTTCATTCGGAAAAGGGTTGGGCAAAAGGTTTTCTTCATGAAGGAGGGATCCGTGTACCGCTCATCGTAAAATGGCCCGGCAAAATAAAAGCCGGGACGGAATCTGGCTGGATAGGTGCTTTTCATGATTTTTTCCCCACTTTATATGCTATAGCAGGCCAGGGAAAACCCGATGACTCCGATGGAATCAGTTTTCTTCCGGCACTTCTGGATGGCGGTCAATCGGAAGTGCATGATTACCTGTATTGGGAATTCCCGTCTAATGGAGGCCAGCAGGCTGTAAGGATGGGAAAATGGAAAGGATTGAGGGAAAATATTTTTGAGGGTAATCTGGAGATCCTGTTATTCGATCTTGAGCATGACCCGCAGGAAGAAACTGATGTCTCCTCATCCTACCCGCTGATCACGGATAGCATACGGACGATCATGGATGCTCAGCATGAGCCGGCGGCTGTAGAGCGCTTCAGGATGGAGGCGCTGGGAGATTAATCACAACCGGATCCGGACCAGGATGTCAAAAATACTTTTTTTGGATATGGGTTTTTCCCGTGACAATCGGGAATGAATAGTTCTTCAATACTCGTCAACCAGACACTTGTAAACGAAATGGGATGGATCAACCCGGTTGGGGAAAAATTAATCACTTTTGAGGGAGGAAAACAGATGGATCTTTCCTTCAGGGGTGTTTTAAAAGATTTCAATTTTGAATCACTTCACCATGAATTCCGTCCGCTACTTATAAGGTACGGAAATACAGGCAGCCTGCTTTCCATTAAGTATGATCAAGACCCATCTCTGATCATCAGTCTGATCGATAAAACCTGGAAACAATTTGCACCCGATGAAACTGGCGGTTGCATCTCCTGTGAATTCGATTAAACATGAATAAAACTGGTGAAATAAATCCGGCACAACATACTTCCCGGGAGGTCACTGAAGTAACGTGAATTTCGACAGGATGGTTCCTTTAACACACAGGTCAATCATTGCCGTTGAAGGGTACAATCCGGCCGCTGAAAGAAATGTTTTTCCGGATGTAACTTTTTCTGCAGAAATTGCATCTTAGTGTTTAGAGGTTCAAAAACTTGATAAATGTTACGTAACTATTTTGTTGTTGCCATCCGCAATATACGCAAGCAGAAATTCTATGCTTTCATCAATATCCTTGGTCTGACCATTGGGGTGGCTGCCACCTTATTCATCATATTGTATGTGTCCGATGAATTGAGCTTTGACAGGTTTCATACAAACATTGACCGGATGTACCGGGTGGGTTTGAATGGGAGACTGGCCGGCCAGGAGGTGCATGTCGCCGCGACGCCGCCTCCGCTTGGACAGGCAATGGTGAATGAGATCCCCGGCGTTGAAGGGGCGCTCCGGATGTGGCAGTGGACTGATGTGGTGATCCGGTATGAAGACCAGGTTTACACGGAAGACCTGATTTTTCATACGGATTCCAATTTTTTCGAATTTTTTACTTTTACAATGATCGAGGGAGATCCGTCAACGGCATTGAAGGAACCTAATTCCATTGTGCTGACGGAAAGTATGGCCAGTAAATTTTTTGGAACCGGCGATAAACTGGGCCGGATCCTGACCTTTTCGAACGACAACAAAGCGATGAAAGTGACAGGTGTTGTGGAGGATCCGCCACATAATACCCATTTTGATTTCAATTACCTTGTTTCTTTTACATCAAATGATTTCGGTAAATCTGACCAATGGCTCAGCAACAGTCTGCTGACATTGTTACTGGTCAATGAAAATGCCAATATAGAGGAGATCGGAAAAAAACTGAATGAGGACCTCATGCCAAAATATGTGGGTCCGCAGTTACAACAGTTCCTGGGCATTTCGCTGGAACAATTCCTGGAACAGGATGGTGCTTATGGATATTTTATTGACCCTGTCAAGGACCTGCATCTTTATGCACATGTCCAGTTTGATCTGGGTACACCGGGGGATATTGAGTACATCTATATTTTTTCAGCCATCGGTCTGTTTATCCTGCTGATCGCATCCATCAATTTCATGAACCTTTCCACCGCCAGATCCTCGGGGAGGTCGAGGGAAGTCGGCATGAGGAAAACCTTCGGTTCATTAAAGAGGCAGCTGATTTTGCAGTTCCTGATCGAATCGATTCTTTACAGCTTATTTGCTGTGATCCTGGCAACCATCCTGGTGTTTATCTTGTTGCCTGAATTCAATCAGTTGTCCGGCAAGGAGCTTTCCTTCAATTCATTATTACAACCCGGTCTGATCGGTGGCGTGCTATTGATGATCCTGGTTGTCGGGATGCTGGCAGGAAGTTATCCGGCTTTTTACCTGACGAGTTTCCGGATCACTGAGGTGCTGAAAGGAAAGGTTTCAAAAGGTGCAGGAAGCAAAAAGGTCCGGGGTGGACTGGTGGTTCTGCAGTTTGCCATATCCATTCTTCTGATCATCAGTACAATTCTCGTATACAATCAATTGCAATATACACAGAAGAAGAACCTGGGTTTTAAAAAGGAAGGCGTTGTGGTAATTTCCAATGTCGACAGGCTGGGTTCCAACAGGCAGGCATTCAAGGAGACGCTCATGCAGGAAAGCAGTATCGTTGCAGCAAGTTACAGCAACAGCATGATCCCCGGTGTAAACAATACCACGATATTCAGGAAACCGGGCCTGGAAGAAGATCATATCATCGGCGTTTACTTTACCGATCATGAACATTTTAATGTTCTTGGTTTCGAGCTTGCGGAAGGCCGGAATTTTTCAAAAGACTTTCCTTCAGATTCCAGTGCCATCCTGGTGAACCAGGCAGTTGTCGATGAAATGGACTGGCAGGAACCGATCGGGGAGAAGCTGATCAGTTTCAACGGTCCACAACCTGAAGAACTGGAGGTAGTGGGTGTTCTGAAAAACTTTAATTTTGAATCGCTGCGGGAGAGTGTTCGACCGTTGCTGATCAGGCTCGGTGATTTCGGCAATGTCATGGGAGTGAGGTACAGAATAGATGATCATAAAGAGGCTGTAAACCT
>JAGTVG010000473.1 GCA_018224645.1 Cyclobacteriaceae bacterium | reverse complement strand
CTGGCCCCGATAAGGATCGGTGTACGCTTGCGTCTTGGACACCTACGTATGCCTCCGGAGACTTGCGCTTGTGTCTGAGAAACCTGCGCTTGCGTCAGGTTAGTCCCGGTTTTTCAGTCACGCGGGAAGCCGCCCACAAAACCAACGGAATCCCGGGCGACTGTTCAGGCGATCATTTTTTCCCGTTACCCTTTCCATTATTCTCCTGACTTGCCTTGTTCCCCTTCGTTTTGGCATTTCCTTTTAATGCATGGAATTCCTGCGAGCCAGGTTTGATGCCCATTTCCTTTGCGATTACTCCCCATCCCTTTCCCCTGTTGTTCTGGTAAACCACAACCACCTGGTCAACCGGTTTGCCGGTGATCTTTGCAAGTTCCAGGGTCATGTAAATATCCCCGGCCGTCATCCCGATGTTGACAGACAGGTAATCGATTTTGTTGTCCGATACATTGTACCTGCCGCTGAGGTCAGCCCTGAATGCCCCGAAATTAATGCTTGCATCGGCATCGATATTGACAAGCGACTTGTTGAGGTCCTCATCACCCGAATTGTACTGCGCTTTGGCATGGAAACAACCAATGAAAAGCACCATAACAACAAATTCTGCTAACATTTTCATAATCCCGTTTTTTTAGTCGCCTAACAATAATCTTTTAAAAATTCCGTTCTAAAATTGTTCAAACTGTAAAATTTCCCGCCATCCGTTTACCTTACAGGAAAAAATGTATTCAATACATAGATAGGATAACTAACTAAAAAGTAAACATCAGTCATATGAAAATGAACAGAAATTTTTTATTGCCAGCACTACTCACCTTTTTAATGTTTGCGGGATGCACGGACGATGACCAGACCGCAAGATTGAGGATTACCCTGGTGGATGATCCCGGCGATTATGATGCGGTAAATGTGGACATCCAGGGTGTTTCCGTTCATACCAATGAAAATGCCGGAGAGAATGATAATGGATGGGTTTTGCTTGAAAACAGTAATGTGGGCGTAAAAAACCTCCTTGATTATACGGGAGGGGTTGAATTGACGCTTGCTGATACGGATTTCCCTGCCGGCCGGATATCACAGATCCGGTTATTGCTTGGCGATAACAATTCGGTAACCATCGACGGGAATACCGAGCCACTGGAAACCCCGAGTGCACAGCAATCTGGTTTAAAACTGCAGGTTCATGAATTCCTTAAAGGCGGGATCGCCTATGAGTTCAAGCTGGATTTTGAGGCTGCCCGATCCGTTGTGACCACCGGGGCGGGGACAAAAATCCTCAAACCGGTCATCAAGGTATTTACAAAGGCAGTGAGCGGATCCATCACGGGATCAGTTCTTCCGGCGGAAGAAAATGTGGCAGTGTCTGTCATGGATGGGTCTGATATCATCGCAACTACCTATGCCCCTGCCGGAATGTCTGATTTTCTCTTTGCCAATGTACAGGAAGGGATCTATACTGTTACCTTCGATCCGGGAGAATTATCAGATTATGCTTCCGTTGCTGTTGAAAATGTGGGGGTCATGATCGGGGAAGTGACCAATCTGGGTGAGATCGATCTGGTTCTGAAGGAATAGTCTATAAGGCTGTAATGGATAAATACTCAAGCCATGACTTGGAGTCATGGCATGAGTATTTATCCGGTAGCTCCTTGCAGAATTACGCCCCGGACACCTTTTCAGATTTATATTTTGATGCTGCGGTGCCAGACATGTCAACCACCCTTTCAATAATTTCTGCCCTTTCCTTCTCATTATAAATTCAGTCGCCCGGATTCCATAGCCGAATGGTGAGGTTTTCCGGATGAATGGCCACCGGAGACGGAAACAGAAATTATCCCTTTGATTCTATATACATGATCCGCTTCTCCCTGCCAGCGGCAGGCAGGCACGTCTCCACGTCTCCACACTTCATTCCATTGCCGTAAATTCCGCCATCAACCATAGGGTATAGGCCACCATGGGTGTCCAGTATTCCGAGATCTGCCAGTTCCCGGTGCCGATTACCGGCTGGTCATGCTGATCTCCACCAAGTCCATTCATGACGGCACCGGAAATGACGGGTGTCAACGGATAAAAGGTGCTTCCGGGAAAATGTTCAGGATGGTTGTAGCCCACACCGATCAGGGTTGAGCTGTTAAAGGGATTGACGCCAATGATCCAATCCAGCTGACGTTGGGCTGCCGTTAATAAACCCGGGTCATTCAGGATACATGAAGCCTTTTTTAAGCCCACACCTGCGGAAGCCAAATTCGCATTGACTCCCACCCACCAGTCGAGTTCCGGCTGCATGAAATACCTGTACCAGTATTTACCTGTCTTCCTGCTCCCGCCAGGGTCCTTGCCGGTATACAATCCGAACGGAACAATCCCGAAACTGTTTTTCTGTGACATGTACAGGAGATAATGATTGGCATAGTTCCGGATCATGTCCTTCCAGGTATCAGCCTTTTCATGCCAGGGGAATGCTTCTACCAGATCGCATAAAGATATGAATTCAAGGCACCCCCTTGAAATATTCTTGTAAGGTTCATTTCTGGCGGCGGTGGTGAAGAAAAACCCGCCTGCCGCATTCGCCTGTTCGCCCGCCTGCAATTCTTCGAGCCTCGAAGCCATCGAAACAGCATCCTCTTTATATTTTTTCTCCCCTGTGGTTTTAAAGAGTTCAAGCGATGCCTGGATAGCTGCCCCGGTCACGAGGGGATTCAATTCTTTATCGGTTCTTCCACACCAGTCATAACACCGGATGGCTGCTTCAAGACATTTTTCCGAATAAGCAGAATCCGTGGAGGCGGTTATCCTGGCCATCAGGGCCTCGGAGGATACGAAATTATATTGCCCGCCTATATCCAGTTGATCGGTCCTGATCACCCGGTCGTCATTCCGGCCGAACAACAGCATGTCTGCCGTGGATCTCCCTGCATCCGGTTTTACGAATGCAAGTTCCCCGCCTTCTTCCCCGACCTCATTATCAGTCCAGCGGTTGCTGTCGGAATGTTTTTTAACATCCCCGCCCACATAATTCATCACATAACCTTCCGGCTCCTGCATTTTCAGAAAATACAGGTTTCCCCATTTCAGCTCCTCAAGAATTTCATCCCGGAATATCCGGTCCTGCAATTCATAGGCCTTTCCAAGACCGACCATACCGTAAATGGTCGCGCTGACCCATTTCCTGAGGTCACTCGCGTCATGCCAGCCACCCGATACATCCTGGTGCCTGCCATTGTCCATGCGGATCCCGTCATCCGTATGGCAGGGAGTTAAATATCCCGTTGTACTTGCGCCACACCGTTGTTTGGAAAAATAATTTACGATCTGATTTATTGGATCCTGGTATACTGTCACAGAAATTTCAAAAGGCCAGGAACGCAGGGTATCCGATTTGATATAATAATGACCCTGTTGTATCACGGCTGTGAAATCGCCGGTCAGGTAATTGCCGAAATCACCCGGAGATGGCTTAAACTGCCCTGTGAATACCACTTCATTCGATTCTGTATGAATAACTTCAAAATCCCCTCCCGATTCACCCTTTACCACACAGATCTTGCCGGATCCCGGATGATATCCTGCCTGGTTAACCAGGATATCCACGTTCAGGTCCCGGGAAATCCGCTGGGCCTTCGCCGGGGTACAATTCATGAGCAGGGGAAATCCCGATGACATCAGCAGGATGATGGTAAAATGATGAAAAACTATACTGAATTGCCTACACATGGGATCGGGATTTTGTTTTCTATTTTTCATGGGGTTAAAAAATTTAATTCTTCTAAATTATTTCGGCTCAAAAAAATCCGGTTATTGTTTCTATTGCTAATATAAGTTATCCGTAAGAAAAACTCATGTTAATGCCTGTTGATAAACTCGAGGCTGTCTCAAAAGTGTCATTTCGATCCCGCCTGTGGCGGGAAGAAAACTGAAAAAGTGTATACAAGTGATAATCAAGCATTAACAGATTCCTCCATTTCAGTCGGAATGACATGTTGGACACTTTTGAGACAGCCTCGAATATAGGAAGTAATCGGGAAGAACCCCGGTAAATAGGTAGAATTTCCTAATTGATTTCAGAAATATATCCGGATCCTTCCGGGATGACACTGCTGCAATGACCTGTCAGGATCTGAATGACAGTAGTGTGGGTTTATGGGATGTTGTGCTTCAGGAGGAAACCTGATAGATCATTGCAGAATCAAGGTCAGTAAAGGATCGTATCCTTATTATCGAGGTTCCTCCTGAATGACAGGAAGGGGGTTTATGGGTTTCGTATCCCTGTTATCGGGGTTCCTAAATGACATTCGGAAGTCAGGCTGTATCGAAGATAATTCCCATAACCATTTCCAATGCGCTATAATGACTGTGTCATTCAGGATGAAATTGATTTCATTCGACTGCTTCCCCGGCTTCCAGGATCCTGTCCACATTGTACCGGATCACGTCGGTAATACTTTCTGTCCCGCCTATCCCCGGAAAATTAATGAGATAGACGACCTTGATTCCCTCTCCGGATTCCACCAGGGGGGCCGATACCGGATTATGGGCATTATCGAGGATCATTGAAAATTCCAGGCCCATGAGGTCGGGGATATCGAACGCGTCAAGCGGCCGGG
>JAGTVG010000472.1 GCA_018224645.1 Cyclobacteriaceae bacterium | reverse complement strand
TCAGGAGCGGTGAAATGGTATCGTCAATCGTCAGTGTAAGAATCCGCTTGATCTCGTCGATCGTTCCGTAAGTAATCCCATCGAGCTGCTCCCGGGTGGCAATCCCGGCTTCAATAAGCTGATTGCCAAATGTTTTTATCGAATCGGCATTTTCCCAGGCCTCAATCTCCTCTTTTGAACGGTAGGATGAGGCATCGGAGGGCGAGTGCCCGCTGATCCGGTAGGTTAGGGTATCGAGTAAAACAGGCCCTTTCTTTTCGTCAAGGATCTTCATCTTCCGCCTGAACGTGTCGATAACGGCAAGGGGATCATATCCGTCAACCCTTTCGGCAAACATCTGATCAGGATTTACACCTGCCCCGATCCTCGCCAGGATATTGAATCCCATGGTTTCACCACAGGTCTGTCCTCCCATCCCGTACTGGTTGTTCATAAAATTAAATATCAAGGGAAGCCCGCCCCTGTATTCCTCCTCCCAGAGCAACCTGAATTGATCCATGGTAGCAAAGGAGATGGCTTCCCAGACGGGTCCGCATCCCATGGACGCATCCCCGATATTGGCCACCACGATCCCTTTCCGCTGGTTAACCTTCTTAAAGAGAGCGGCCCCTACGGAAATATCTGCAGAACCGCCCACGATGGCATTGTTCGGATATATTCCGAAAGGAGGGAAAAAAGCATGCATCGACCCTCCCATGCCCTTATTGAACCCGGGCTCCTTCCCGAATATCTCCGCCAGGGTCCCGTAAAGCAGAAAATTAACAGCCAGGTCCTTTACGGTTCCTTTATGATCCTTTTCTACAATCCTCAGACATTGGCCCCCAAAATAATTCTCCATGATGTTCAACAAGTCATCGTCATTCATCTTTTCGATCACGGAAAGTCCTTTGGCGAGAATTTCACCATGGCTGCGGTGGGATCCGAAAATAAAATCATTTTCATCCAACAGGTAAGCCATGCCTACGGCCGCGGCTTCCTGACCGATGGATAAGTGTGCCGGACCGGGATGGTTATAGGGGATCTCCTGGTATTCTCCCTTTGTTTTGATCTCATTGAGCATCGTCTCAAACTCACGGATGATCATCATGTGCCTGAAAATATTCAGGAAATCCTCATTCGAAAAATTCAGCTTTTCATCCTCGATGGATTTATCATACTGGTTGACGGGTATGGGATTAAAATTGATCGAACTTTTTTTTCTGACTACTCCTGGATCTATAAATTCTGATTTAGGCATGATTCATGTATTTTAAACTAGTTCAAATATTTCTATCTGGTCTTTCACATCCTTCAGAAAGGCTGCAGCCGGGGCACCATCAATTGCGCGATGGTCGAAGGTCAGCGAAAGGCCGATTTTCGGGATAAAACCAAAGCTTCCCCCTTCAAGCTGGGCAGGCTGAAAGGTTATGGTATTAATCCCCAGAATGCCGACCTGGGGAGGATTCAGTACAGGCGTAAAGATCTCAATGCCGAAAGCACCGAGATTGGTCACTGTAAAGGTAGCCCCTTTTAAAAAGGAAGGATCGATACTGCCTTCCTGAGCCATGGCAGCAAGATCCTTAATCCGGGCAGACATTTCACCAAGTGTAAGATGGTTGGCATTCTTCAGGGTGGGAACCATCAATCCCCGTTTTGTATCCACGGCAAAACCCAGGTGAACATTTTGATAACGCCGGATTGTCTCACCCATAAAATGTGCATTCATGTCCGGATGTTTCTGAATCGCCTGAACCGTGGCATAACAGACAATATCGTTCAGGGTAATGTTCGGGCCGACTGCCTGGTCCATCTTTTCCTTGATCCGGGCCCTGGCCATTTTAATCCTTCTTGCGTCGGCAGTTGTATGAAGCGTGAGCTGTGCAGTGTTCTGCAGGGAGGCATACATATTCTCCGCAATGATCTTCCGGATGTTCGATACCCTGGATTCTTCAAAATCATCAGAAAAAATAATACCTGTTTTTTTCCTGAGATCGGCAGCGGTAATTTTCCCTCCCGGGCCGCTTCCCTGGTGTGGCAGATCCAGATGATCCTGGTAAGAGATGGACTTTGCCAGGGGGGTTGCTTTCGGTGCGGTTTTAAATCTTTCCAGGACATCCTTTTCTATGATCCGGCCGAATGGTCCAGTGCCCTGAATTCCTTTGTAGGAGACCTGGTATTTGATCGAAGTATTTTTGGCCCTCGGGGAGATCCTTAGGATACCAGATTCGTTTTTTTTAGCGGATGGAATTTTCTGCCTGACCTCCTCTGCCGGTGACGTTTTTTCCCCGGACAAAGTATCGCCAGGATCCTGATCTTTTTCCGGTTTCCCTGTCCTGAAAGGCTCGATTTCTTCATCTTCCTGACCGATCACCGCTATATTCTGTAAAACAGGCACCTCATCACCGGGACCCGCAAATATGCCCAGCAGAATTCCATCTTCCGGTGCCTCCCCCTCAAAGGCTGCTTTATCCGTTTCATAGGAGAAAAGGAGGTCGCCCTTGCTGACCTTCGCTCCTACCTCAACATGCCATTCGGAGAGTATGCAGCTTTCAACGGATTGTCCCTGACGTGGCATGATCACAGGTGTCGCCATAATGAAATGTTTTT
>JAGTVG010000471.1 GCA_018224645.1 Cyclobacteriaceae bacterium | reverse complement strand
TCAGGTAACAGGAAAGGATAAACGGTGATATTGATCGGGAGGGATCGTTCTCCTTCCTTAGCGACTATTTTCACGTTACCGGAATACCTGCCCGGAGGTATTGATTCGGGAATGGGAATGGTAAACCAAATGGCCTGGTACCGGCCCTTGGATAACTCCATATTTCTTTCGGTTTTAAGGTAATCAGGGAATAGGGCCGGGGCCTCCCGGACCACAGCATCAAGGGGCTGGTTGGGAGCATTTTCGGACAAAGGTATGCCGCCCACAAAATTCCATTCAATGATTTCAGCTGGTATGTTATTGCCTGTATCTCGATCGACAAGATCTGTTATTTCGGCCCCAAGCCCCATCAGGTTTTTTTCGGCCTGAACAACCAGCTGACCTGAAATGATCTCATTCCGGATTCCGAATAAATCAAGGCTGCCATTCCTTGCGGACAAATTATGCCCGTCCTCAAAAACACGGACCAGATCGCTTACGCCATAGACCTTAAAAGGCTGTCCGTAAACCAGATTACCATTAAGAATTAAAATCAGCATAAATACCGACGTCACGGCTATATATCGGACTGAATTCATAGAAAACGGTTTAGTATTACTAATTTTTACAAGTGACTATTTTTTCATCTTTTTCAACAGCTCAACGGAGGTATTAACCATTTTTTCTCCTTCCCCCTTCGCTATCTCACTCACCTCCACTTCATAGGCACCACGGTTGAAGGCTTCTTCATTTGGTATATATCCAATGGAATTGTTTGAAAGAGTAAGAATGAAAGTGTGTTTATAGGGAGATCTTTTTTTAATCTCCAGTCCTAATTCAACAAAAATTTCACCGGGAAGGGCCACAATGGCAACATTGTCCATTCCGAATGTCAGAATTTCCGCCTCGATCGGTTGGCCCTTTCTGTTTTCTACCCTGAGGATTTTCATGGCTTCCCTGATCTCCGGCGTCGATGCTTCCAGGTCGGATTCCTTCGTTGCATTGATTCTGGCCATATCATACTCTTCCTCGGTATATTCCGGCGTTTTCAACAGCAGAAGTTGATTCCCTGACTTTAATTCTGTGATTTCATTTTTCTCAAGGGCGGGGAATTCCCTGATTACACTTGCTGCCAGGGCATGGCCTACGCGCTCAGCCCTTTCATAGCCTTTCAGCCGTTCAGGATTATTGACATCAATATGATTGACGTTGCCGCAGGTCCCGAACCCGAAAAATACCATTAGATCCTCGCCAAATAACTTATTGAGCAATTTTCCCATAAAATACGGGAAATCAGCAGATATTTCTGTACCACCAATGGTATCCAGGTGAAGGGCGAAATTCACCAGCATGGCAATTGGATTTCCATCCATTGATTCTATGTAGAGAATCCCGACATCCGGATCGATGGGACCCATAGGACGGACAATTTCCGGATTCATTACGCCTGGGTTAAATTTAACCGTCCCATCCTTCATCAGAAACCTGCGATGAAAGGAAATCCCGTCTGCATGCCCGATCCCGGATCTGATTACGGCCGACTGCCGTGTATTAAAAGCAAGTTGAACGGCATCATGGATCTTCGCCTCGAGCATCTTTTCATAAGCTTCCGTAATAACGGGCCCTGTATGGGTATGGGTAGCAGAGATAACAATATTCGATGCGGGAATGTTGAATTCATTCTGAATCCGGGATCGCGCGGCAGGAAAGGCTTTTGGCGCAACATCTATGATATCAACGATTACCAGCACCAGGGAAGTGTTTCCATCTTCGATTACCATTGCACGGGCATACAATGGATCGTGGATATGGGTGGCAAAACGATCAACATAATAACCCTCAAGCGGCACACCCAGCGGAGGGGTGATATCGGTTTTACCGGTTCCTACCTTTATTTGTGCATAGATTATTGGATTCATACCTGTGATCAGAAACATGATCAAGACCGAAATATATTTGCCGACCGATATCATAACAATAAATAGGTTTTTGATGATGCTGAAATGAAATATCCTGTATCCGGGACCGCAACTGCCCATTTTAAAGATCAATAACATTTCATAAATGTATTTAAAAGAAGAAGAAATTATTAGTATAATTCTTTTGAATAGTGGTATTATACTTCATATATTTATTGTTCAATTTACTCTATAGTCTTTTTTTTTGAATATTTATACCAGATAATCAGGAATGAAAGTCCGTGAAGTCAGATTGTTCAAAAATCCGAATCAATCGTTTGTATTTTATCATGAAAAGGAATCCTTCAGTAAATGGCATTATCATCCTGAATATGAATTGGCATTGATCAAGAAAGGCGAAGGAATCCGCCTGATTGGCGATCATATTGAAAGATTCGATGAAGAGGACCTGGCCTTTCTGGGTTCCTACCTCCCTCACGAATGGAGATGTCTTGATAAATTTTATCTGCCAGACGGATCATTTACCGGAGAAGGGCTGGTCGTTCAGTTTCTCCACGATTCGTTCGGAAAACATTTTTTTGAACTGCCGGAAAACCGCCATTTATCAGAATTCCTCAAAAAATCTTCACAGGGTTGTTCATTATATGGGAAGACACAGGAAGAGATCATTTTACGGATGAAGGAAATGATTCATATGGATGAAATAAACAGGCTCTATAATTTATTTTCTATTTTTCAGATCCTTGGGTCGACAAAGGAATACAAACTTCTTTCGAGCCCAGCCTTTCTTGAGCCCTACCAGGCAAATGGAAATGAACCGCTTAAAAATGTAATTCAATACATACATCAAAATTTCCAGAAGGAGATCAAAGTGGATGAACTGCTTGAGATTTCAAATATGTCAAATACCACCTTTTTCACCTCCTTTAAAAAGATGTACCGGATGACATTCAAAAAATACTTGCTGAGCATCAGGATCGGATATGCCTGCCGCTTACTGGCTGATCAATCCCTCAATATATCCCAGATTGCGTACGAGTCCGGTTTTGAGAATCTGTCGAATTTTAATCGCCAGTTCAAAGCATTGAAAGGATGCACACCCGGAGAATATAAAAAGCATTTTTAGCGTAAACAACTGCTCGAATTTGAACTGGCGTGAAACGAATCATCCGGTATTATGGTTGATATTTCGATAATTGTGCTTCGGAAACTGTAACAGAATTCTTATAGAAAATCATGATAGGATTCATGAAAGCTTATTATTCAATGGTCAGGATTACTTCGGCTGTGATCCTCTTTATTAACGGTTTGCCTGTAGGGTCCTATGGTCAGCCCTCTGTAGCCCGGGAATGGAATGAGGTATTGCTTGAGGCGATTCGAAACGACCTGGCTCGTCCGACGGTTCACGCACGGAATCTTTTTCATGTTTCCGCCGCAATGTATGATGCCTGGGCAGCATTTGAACCCAATGTAAAACCTTATTTTCTGGGGAACACAGTCGGTGATTTTTATATCCCTTTCAATGGGATTCCAATGGGTTCGGATAAAAAAGCCTTCCAGGAAGAAGCGATCAGTTTTGCGGCATATCGAATCATCCGGCATCGGTTCATTGCCAGTCCCGGATGGATCGAAACATACAGCCAGAGTGATGAATTGATGAATGAACTGGGATATGATGCGATGAATAATTCCCTGGAATATGCAAACGGTGATCCGGCAGCCCTGGGGAATTATATCGCGTCGAAAATCATTGAATTCGGTTTACAGGATGGATCTAATGAACGGGGCGGATATCAGAATGAGTTTTATGTGCCTGTCAACGATCCGCTGATCCTGACCCGTCCGGGCAGCCTGGGCCTGACTGACCCGAACCGTTGGCAGCCCCTAACATTTGAAACCTTTATCGATCAGTCCGGTAACGAAATACCGACCGGAACCCCGGAATTTTTAGGTCCGGAATGGGGCAAGGTGATCCCGTTTTCCATGAACGAATCCGATATTACCTTATATTCCAGAGATGGATCGGATTACCGGGTATATCATGATCCGGGACCACCCTGTTTTACCAATGAAGACGGCACGGGGACCCACCAAGATTACGAATGGGGATTTTCCCTGGTCGCCCGTTGGTCATCCCATATGAATGCTGCCGATGGGGCAACATGGGACATTTCACCTGCAACCATCGGAAACATCGATTTTAATGACCTTCCGGCAGACTATGAGACATTACGATCCTTTTATGATAGAATCAATGGTGGAGATATCAGTCAGGGTCATCCGGTGAATCCAATAACCGGAAATCCGTATCAAACGCAGATAGTGCCCCGGGGTGACTATGTGCGGGTATTGTCCGAATTCTGGGCCGACGGACCAGACTCGGAAACACCACCCGGCCATTGGTTTACCATCCTGAATTATGTGAATGACCATCCTCAACTTCAAAAGAAACTACAAGGGGAGGGGGATGTTTTGGATGACCTGGAATGGGATGTAAAAAGTTATTTCATACTGGGGGGAGCCTTGCATGATGCGGCCATCAGTGCCTGGAGCATCAAGGGCTATTATGATTATATCCGGCCTATTTCAGCCATCCGTCATCTGGCTGAATTGGGGCAATCCAGTGAAAAAGAGCTTCCCAATTATCATCCGGCCGGGATCAGACTTGAACCCGGATTCATTGAAAATGTGGGTGAAGAGGATCCGCTGGCTGGCGATGACAATGAGCATGTTGGGAAAATAAAGGTTTTTGCATGGCGCGGTCATGATGTTATTCAGGATGCTGCTACTGATGTGGCCGGTACCGGATGGATCCTGGCTGAAAACTGGTGGCCATATCAGCGGCCATCATTTGTTACTCCGCCCTTCGCTGGTTATGTTTCCGGGCATTCTACCTTCTCGCGTACTGCAGCCAAGGTACTGACCCTTCTTACGGGAGATCAATTTTTTCCAGGCGGGATGGGAGAATTTATTGCCGAAAAAGACAGTTTCCTGAGATTTGAAAAAGGCCCCAGCGTTGATGTGGTTCTTCAATGGGCAACTTACTATGATGCCTCTGATCAATGCAGCCTTTCCAGAATATGGGGAGGTATTCACCCCCCCGTCGATGATATTAATGGCAGGATTATCGGAGACAGGATCGGGGAGGAAGCTTTTCAGTTTGCTGCAGAATATTTTAGGGAGGAAGCGATAACCGGAATTGATCAGTCTTATGAACCGGATTTTTCAATATTTCCGAATCCGATTGAAAGGGGCAGTAAATTGATGATCCGGATTGATTCAGAGCGCCTAATTTCAAAAATCAGCTTACTCTCTGTGTCAGGTGTTCAGCACCTTGATTGGGCAAAACCGGATATAAAAGGTAATAAGTTATCACTCGACCTTAAGAATTTACCTGCAGGTATGTATGTGGTCATCCTGGATACCGAAAACGGTTCCTTTTCCAGGCTCATTCAGATACATTGAGCAGCGGTCTCAACGGAATAAAATAATTTTTCCTGCGTAGAGCGTGTTGCCGGTATTTAATTGGTATAAATATATTCCTGATGACAGCCTGACACTTTTTCGGTCCGTTCCATCCCATTCGATCCTGACCTGCCCATCCGGCATCCTGATGCCGCTGGCAGAATACAGGAGGGTACCGTCGATGCTGAAAACGTCAAGGGTATTTATAACACCAGGCAGTGTTTCAAATTCGAAAATTGTCTCATGCGTGAATGGATTCGGTTGAGGCCGGGGATGATTTGCCTCTCTGTTGAGGATATTGTTTTTCAAACCAGTAACCGTTCCCTCTTTTTCCATGATCATTTCCTGGTGTTCAATCACCCTGACTGTCTGATTTGACGGTATGTTGTAAAAAATCTCCTGCATGCTGTTCGGCCAGGTGATGGTGAGGGTATCGACTGCTGATGCGGCTCCCAATCCAAAATGAACCGGAACCAGGTTCTGGGATAAAAGGCCGGCACCATGATGGTATCTGTAAAAAGACTTCCCGCTGGCGGTAGCTTTAACAATGGTGCCCAGACCATCCCGGTTTGAGATTGTCCCTTCAAGCTCCACCTTGAGCCAGTTATCGTCGGAGGCTTTTCCCGGTTCAATGACCCTGTTTTCGTAGAAATAGGGCGAGCTGTCCGTGTTGGAGACCAGCATATCAAGATCGCCATCATCATCGAGATCAAAAACGCTCAGGCTCATCGCATCGGCAGGTCCGTCTGCCAGGGATATCTCCGACCAGTCCCTGAATTCAGCAGCCCCTTCCAGCCACATGTTTTTAAAGAATTTATTGGTATGATGACTGAAATCGCGACCATTCACGACATAGAGGTCCTCATCTCCATCGAGGTCGGCATCGAAAAAACAGGTACCCCAGGCCCAGCCTGCATTTTCGATACCCATCTCTGCCGCATTTTCGTAAAAAAAACCACCCGGCATCGCGGTAAACAAGGGATTGGGTTCATATTCGTAAATGTTGGTCACATAAACATCAAATAATCCATCCAGGTTATAATCACCAACCGTTATACCCATGCCGTTGCCGTTATCCTCCAGTCCGTATGCGGAGGTTGCTTCCATAAAATAATCGCCGTTGATATTCAGGTAAAACTTGTTCCTGAAAAAATCATTGGCAACATACAGGTCCAAAAATCCATCCCGGTTTGCATCGAGGGGGATGCTTGTCCAGGAATTTCCCGTATCTCCAAGGTTGGCATATGCGGTCATATCCTTAAAGGTTTCATCTCCCAGATTCTGATATAATCGGTTAGCCTCCTTCCAGTCGCTGATGTAGAGATCCAGGTCTCCATCCCGATCATAGTCCCACCACAGGGCGCTGCTGTAATAACATTCAGAACATTCGACTATTCCTGAGGAAGCTGTCGTCTCCGAAAAGGATCCATCGCCATTATTCCGGTACAACTCTACTTTACGATAATGGGTGAGGATCAGGTCGGGATATCCGTCATTGTTATAATCCCCCCATGAAGCCCCCATTTTCTGACCTTCGTTGCCTTCTTCCCCAGGGTTGGTATATTGGATGCCAAACCCTGATTCAGAGGTTACATCTGTAAAAGTAAGGTCGCCGTTATTGCTGAACAGCCGGCTCCAGGAATCCGGGTCTTCCGGTGAAAAGGATCGGCGTGCGACCATAAAGACATCAAGATCGCCATCCTGGTCATAATCGGCTACAGCATGTCCGTTGTTATACCGTAAATTTACAAGATTTAGCTGACCTGCCACTTCCCGGAATGGTTGGGCAGGACTTGGGTCGAAGGATATCGCTATCAGGAATACAATAAATATGAATAAACAGCCGCGCATATTGTAATGGTCCAGCTTCAGGATGACCTGATGGATCATATTGGTGATTCTATATGGAAATATAAGGAATATTGAGAAAAATTAATCAATGGAACTTCATGTTATTCATCAGAAACAGTACCGCATCCGCCAGTTTTTCCCCTTGGCCGGGCCGGATCTTTGCCACAACCGCTTCGTAATGTCCTTCCTGGAATATTTTACTGGAAATTAAAATCCACCGTCTTTGACGGTGGTAATGTTCT
>JAGTVG010000470.1 GCA_018224645.1 Cyclobacteriaceae bacterium | reverse complement strand
ATTATCGGGCGCCTATTTAAACAGTTTGAAACTGGCCGAACAGCATCATCTCCGGTCCATTTCATTCCCGAATATCAGTACGGGCGTATATGGATATCCAAAAAAAGAAGCTGCCATGATAGCCATTGACACGGTTCAGGGTTATGCATCCACCGGAACGGACCTGGAGCGCGTGGTTTTTGTTTGCTATGATCAGGAATCTTACCGGATATATGAAGAAATTCTACAGAATAAAGGTCTTATCCCCTGATCAGTCACATCTGAAAAGCGGAATAATAACATGGGATTTTTAAAATTGAAAGGCAAGCAGATGGGGTGGCGGGATATAGCCATCCTGATCAGGTTACCTAATCTGATGATCATCGTTTTGACCCAATATTTTACAGCCATTTTTCTGATAGGTCCTGATCAGCCATATTCCAGGTTTATTCTCGATATAAGGCTCTTTTTGTTAAGCCTGTCCACGGTTCTGATCGCATCCGCAGGATATATCATCAACGACTATTATGATATAAAGATTGATTATCTGAACAAGCCACGGCGGGTGGTTGTTGGAAAGCGATTACGCCGGAGGATTGCACTGGCTTTGCATTGGAGCCTGAATGCGCTGGGCGTCCTGATCGCCCTGCTTGTAAACCTGAAACTCGGGATCATTAACCTGGCCGCAGCCTTTTTATTGTGGTTTTACAGTAATCATCTTAAGAGGATCCCCTTCCTGGGTAATGTTACAGTAGCTTTTCTAACTTCCCTGAGCATTCTGATTATTCTGATTCTTTATCCGCAGCATGAAAAACTTGTGCTGGTATATGCGGTATTTGCATTTTTCCTGAATCTTATCAGGGAAATAATCAAGGACATTGAAGACTGGAAAGGAGATAAGGCTTTCGGGTGCAGGACCCTGCCCATTGTATGGGGTATCCGGTACACTAAATATTTTTTATATTTTTTAATGATTATTTTTATTTTATTACTTTCATGGTTGACAATAAGACTGGACAATTATTTCATAAAGATTTATTTTGCACTATTATCTATTCCGGCGGCATTTTTTGTTCATAAATTGATAAGATCTGATACAACGGAAGATTTTTATTATTTAAGCGGATTCAGCAAAATGATCATGTTGAGCGGGGTTATCAGTATGATGTTTTTCAAATTTTTTTAACAGGACCAAAATTGGAATGACTTGAAACGGATAGCTATTTTTGCCTCGGGAAGTGGAACGAACGCTGAAAATATCATGCAATTTTTTAAAGAGCGGAAGACGGCTTCTGTTGATCTTGTTTTGTCCAATAAGAAGGATGCAAAAGTCCTTGAAAGAGCGGCAGGATTCGGAGTCAGATGTCATGTATTCAACCGGCAGGAATTTTACGAGACCGGCCAGGTGCTGGAGCTGCTGGAGAAATATCGGATAGATTTAATCGTACTGGCCGGTTTTTTATGGCTGGTACCGGAAAATCTATTGAATGCATATCCTGACCGCATAATAAATATTCATCCGGCTTTATTACCCAAATACGGCGGCAAGGGAATGTATGGCGCGAGGGTGCATGAAGCGGTTATAAATTCAGGTGATCGGGCATCGGGCATTACCATTCATTATGTAAATCCAGAATATGATGAAGGCAAAATAATTTTTCAGGCAAAATGCAAGGTAGAACCTGGGGATAATGCCGATTCACTGGCAAAGAAAATTCACCAGCTTGAATATGAACACTTTCCTAAAGTAATTGAAAATCTTATTATTAAATAAAGAAAAAAGTATAATTTTGCATCTTTGAAATTCCTTTTATGTCAAGAAAAAAAATTCAATCTGCTCTCATATCCGTTTACCACAAAGATCACCTTGAACCGCTTTTAAAGCTCCTTGATGATCAGCATGTTACCATTTATTCGACCGGAGGTACGCAGAAATTCATAAAGGAACTGGGAATCGAGGTGACGGCCGTTGAATCGGTAACGGGGTACCCCTCCATTTTTGGGGGCCGGGTGAAAACACTCCATCCAAAGATCCTCGGAGGTATATTATCGAGAAGGGGTTATGAGGGGGACCGGAAGGAATTGGCTGAATTTCAGGTACCTGAAATAGATCTTGTCGTGATTGATCTTTATCCTTTTGAAGAAACGGTGGCAGCAGGTGCAGGTGAGGAGGATATTATTGAAAAGATCGACATTGGAGGCATTTCGCTGATCCGGGCGGCGGCTAAAAATTATAAGGATGTTGTCATCGTTTCCTCCAGGGAACAGTATGGCCATTTACAGCGACTCCTTGAAGAAAAACAGGGTTGTACCGATCTCGAGGATAGAAGATTTCTGGCTACACAGGCTTTTCAAACTACTTCCCATTATGACACAGCCATATTCAATTATTTTAACAGGAATACAGGGATACGGGCTTTGAAAATAAGCGAAAACCGGGTCAGGACCCTCCGGTATGGGGAGAATCCACACCAGCAGGGCGCTTTTTATGGCGGACTGGATAAACTTTTTGAACAATTGAATGGTAAGGAGCTTTCTTATAATAACCTGGTGGATATCGACGCAGCGATCTCCCTGGTTGAGGAATTCGACAATGAAATTTTTTTCGCGATCCTGAAACATACGAATGCATGTGGGGCGGCCACCGGGAAAACTGTCCATGAAGCTTATCTGAAGGCCTTCGAGGCAGATACAGTTTCAGCTTTTGGCGGGGTTCTTGGAACGAATTACAGGGTAGACCTGCCGGCAGCCGAAGAGATCCATAAATTATTTTTTGAAGTGATTGTGGCATCTTCGTATGATGAAGATGCGCTGGAACTGCTGAAATCAAAGAAGAACAGGATTATTCTTCTGCAGAAAGAGAAATTAAACGGAGATAAAATCATCAAATCCTTATTGAATGGCATCATTGAACAGGATAAGGATCTTAAAACCGATAAGCGGGAAGATCTGAAACAGGTCACGAAAAGACAGGTTACGGGGGAGGAAGTGGATGCACTACTGTTCGCCAGCAAAGTTTGTAAGCACACCAAATCAAATACGATTGTCCTGGCCAGGAACGGGCTTTTGATAGCCAGTGGCGTAGGCCAAACCTCACGGGTTGATGCATTGAACCAGGCAATTAAAAAAGCGGAATCTTTCGGATTGAGTTTAAAAGGCGCCGTGATGGCTTCAGATGCATTTTTCCCTTTTCCCGATTGTGTTGAGATTGCAGAAAAAGCAGGGATCCAGGCGGTTATTCAACCTGGGGGATCCGTTCGTGACAAGGACTCTATCGATTATTGTGATGCTCATGGAATGGCCATGGTATTTACAGGATACAGGCATTTTAAACATTAATGGATAAAAAAGAATTTATTATAATCAAAAATGGGGTTGTTTGATTTTTTCTCAAGTGATATTGCCATTGATTTAGGGACGGCAAATACACTGATCATTCACAAGGATAAGATCGTAGTGGATGAACCATCTATTATTGCCATTGATAAAAGCACCAATAAGGTGCTGGCGATTGGACGTGAGGCGATGCAGATGCACGAAAAAACGCATGAGAACATTAAGACCATCAAGCCTCTCAAGGATGGTGTAATTGCCGACTTCCACGCGGCAGAACATATGATCCGGGGTATGATCAAAATGATCGACAAGAAAAGGAGTTTTTTCCCGTCATCACACCGGATGGTGATCTGCATACCCAGTGGTATCACGGAAGTGGAGAAACGTGCAGTCCGGGATTCTGCAGAACATGCCGGGGCCAAGGAAGTATACATGATTCAGGAACCGATTGCAGCAGCCCTTGGAATCAATATCGACATTGAAAGACCCGTCGGATCCATGGTGGTGGATATCGGAGGCGGAACCACCGAGATTGCGGTGATTGCCCTTTCCGGAATTGTCTGCGACCAGTCCATCAGGGTTGCCGGGGATGTCTTTAACAAGGATATCCTCGACTATATGAGGAGGCAGCACAATTTATTGATTGGAGAAAGATCTGCCGAACGCGTGAAAATTGAAGTCGGTTCAGCGCTTACTGAACTGGATGACCCTCCTGATGATTATGAGATCAGGGGACGGGACCTGATGACTGGTATTCCCAAGGTGATTAAAATATCCTATTCCGAAATTGCTTTTGCCATTGATAAATCAGTATCAAAAATAGAAGAAGCTGTTTTAAAAGCCCTTGAAATATCTCCTCCCGAGTTATCTGCGGACATCTATGACAATGGGATCCATCTTACAGGAGGCGGGGCCTTGCTTCGCGGACTGGATAAAAGACTGGCATTAAAAACCAAACTTCCCATTCATGTTGCAGATGATCCCCTGAGGGCTGTTGTCCGGGGTACCGGTATCGCCTTAAAGAATCTGAATGAATATAGATCTGTTTTGATGACGTAATCATTGAATGCGGCAGTTATTTGAATTAATTTACAGTTACCGGGCATTTATTACCTTTGTTATTTTTGAAGTTATTTGCCTATGGCTGATCATTGGAAACAGCAGGATGCATAATGCCGCTTTTTTCAATACATCAAACCGCCTGGTTGCTTCAACCTTCAAGGTAAAAAATGAAGTATACCAGTATTTCAGCCTGACCTCGGCAAACAGAGACCTTGCCAGGGAGAATGCCTTTTTACGTGAAATCATTGAAAAGGAACAGAAACAACTCCAGCTCGCGGAACTGGAAATATTTAACCTGGATACCCTATCGATAAATCCTTTGGATACAACCCTGCAATATGAATATATTCCTGCCCGTGTGATCAATAACTCTTTCAGGTTTACAAATAACTACATTACGGTGGATAAAGGCCGTTCAGCAGGCATTGAACCGGAAATGGGCGTGATCAGCTCGGGAGGTATTGTAGGTCAGGTAAAAATGGTTTCGGGAAAATATTCCACGATCTTCAGCCTGCTGCACAGCGAGATGTTCGTTTCGTCCATGATTGAAAGGCTGGGTGTATTCTGTACTGCCAAATGGCAGGGCAATAATCCCGCCCTTGCCAACCTGTTGTATGTTCCGAGGCATGTGAATGTACAGGAGGGTGATCGGATCGTTACCTCCGGTTACAATTCTATATTTCCACCCGGTATTCCTGTCGGTGTGGTTGAAAATGTTGAGATAGAAGGAAATGAAACCTTTTACAACATTGAGATCCGACTCGCGAATGATTTTTCCAGGATTTCCTATGTATATCTTATCAGCAATAAACATAAATTGGAGAAGGATTCTTTAGAAAGTATCAATGAATAAAAGTACCATCCCATATCAGGTGATTGTGTTTCTGGTATATCTGTCCCTTCAGGTATTCTTCTTTGATAACATGGTACTTTTCAGGACCGCTTTCTGTTTTGTGTACCTTGGATTTATCCTGCTTCTGCCGTTGCAGATCAGCGCAACCATGTTGATCACTGTTTCCTTTGTGGCGGGATTGATCGTGGATATGTTTTACAGCACTCCGGGCATCAATGCTTCGGCAAGTGTTCTGGTGGGATTTATCAGGCCATACTGGTTAAGTCTCATCACTCCCAGGGGAGGTTATGAAGATATAGATATCCCGAGATTGAAAACCCTCGGATTCAGCTGGTTCATAACCTATGCCATTCCTTTAATATTTGTACACCATTTGTCGTTATTTATCGTGGAAGCCGGTGATTTATTTAATTTCTGGTTTGTGATCAATAAAACATTTTTCAGCACGATTTATACAGTGGGTATCCTGGTTATTGGTCAGTACATGTTTTATGCAAGAGTCAGATACATATGAATGATCATCGTAAAGTTTTCATCAGGCTGTCGGTTGTCCTGGTCGGCCTGATATTTATCATCAAATTGTTCACCATTCAGGTGTTGAGCGACAACTATGAACGGGCGGCTGAAGGAAATATCCTGCAACGGATTATTGAATATCCTTACCGGGGTTTGGTATATGATAGAAATGGCAAACTTCTGGTCGTAAATAATCCCATTTATGATCTGATGGTTGTGCCCATGGAAGTAAAAATAAAGGATACCGTGAGCTTCTGTCAGTTATTCAACATCGATAAAGAGACGCTCATTAAAAAATATCAGGAGGTCAGGAATTATTCCGTCATCAAACCTTCTGTTTTTATCAAGCAGATCTCCAATGAGGATTTCGCGAGGATTCAGGATAAAATGATTGAATTCAAGGGATTTTACATTTCCGCCCGTTCTGTCAGGGATTATCCGCATACCTCACTCGCCAATGCAGTCGGTTACGTTGGAGAGATAAACAAGAGTCAACTGGACAAGGATACTACCAATTTTTATCGCATGGGCGATTATATCGGGATCAGTGGGATTGAATCAACTTATGAGAAGGAATTGCGGGGAACACGGGGAGTGAAATGGAAAATGGTCAATGTACGCGGGGTGGAAAAAGGTTCTTTCAAGGATGGCCAGAATGATACCCTTTCAGTGCCAGGACTTGATCTGATGTCTACCATTGACCTGGACATCCAGCAATATGCCGAAAGCCTGCTGGATGGAAAAGTTGGGAGTCTCGTTGCGCTTCAACCAGCAACGGGTGAAGTGGTAAGCATTGTCAGTGCACCCTTCTATGATCCCAATATGCTGTCAGGACGGGAATTTTCGAAAAATTTTAAAATTCTATCATCAGATTCCCTGGTTCCATTGTTCAACCGGCCGATCATGGCCATGTATCCACCAGGTTCAATGTTTAAAATTGTCCAGTCATTGATTGCATTGCAGGAAGGTGTCCTCAATCCTGATGAATTAATATACAGTGATGGCAACCTGATCGGCGACCTTGCTCCCAATGGCTATTACGATCTCAGGAAGGCCATTCAGTATTCCTCCAATAATTACTTTTATAGGATTTTCAGAAGGATGATCAATCATGGCATCGATCCGAATCCTTTTATTGATGCCCGGTATGGAGTGGCCCTCTGGAGGGAATATGTATCAAAATTCTGTCTTGGAGTGGCACCTAAAATTGATATTCCCAATCCAAAAAGCGGGTATGTACCGACGGTATCCTATTATGACAGGGTGTATGGGGAAAACCGGTGGAAGTTTTCCAATATTTATTCGCTGAGTATCGGTCAGGGGGAAACACTTGTGACGCCCCTGCAGATGGCCAACCTGGCCGCGATCATCGCGAACCGGGGATTTTATTTTATGCCGCACATCATCAAATCGATCGGGGAAACCGGATTGCCCGATTCGATTTACCAGGTGAGGAATTATGTGGGGATCGATTCAGCCCATTTTATACCGGTCATTGATGGAATGGAGGAGGTGATCCGTAACGGTTCGGGAAGAAGGGCCTATCTGCCGGATATTACCGTAATTGGTAAGACAAGTACGGTTGAAAATCCTCATGGGGAGGATCATTCAGGATTTATGGCATTTGCCCCTAAAGAGGACCCACAGATCGCCATTGCCGTTTATGTTGAAAATTCCGGCTGGGGTGGAAGGGCTGCTGCATCCATAGCAAGCCTTGTGATGGAAAAATACCTTACCGGGGAAGTAAAAAGAAAGGCGCTTGAAGATTATGTGCTGAAAGGAGATTTTATATATTGAGAAGGGACACAAACATAACTTACAATATTGACTGGTTGATCCTGTTCATATACAGCACCCTGGTCATCATGGGCTGGCTGAACATATATGCCTCCGTTTACGAAGGCGGAACCGGCATGAACATTTTTGACTTTTCCCTTAATTCTGGTAAGCAGCTCATTTGGATTGCCAGCACATTGATCATCTTCTCCATCATCATGTCCATCGATTTCAAGTTCTATGAATCGGTATCATACCTGATATATGGTTTGATTTTATTCATGCTGCTGTTTGTCCTGGTATTCGGCACCAAGGTATCGGGCGCACGGTCTTGGTTTGAAATAGGGTCATTCTTTAAAATTCAGCCTTCAGAATTCGCGAAATTCGCCACTGCCCTGGCCATTGCAAAATATGCCAGCCAGCCTACTTTCCGGTTCAGCAATATGTCGCATCTTTTGACCATTTTTGCTTTGATACTGGGTCCGATGCTCCTGATCCTCCTGCAGCCCGATGCGGGTACCGCCCTGATCTTTATTTCCTTTATTATCGTATTCTATCGTGAAGGTTTGACCCCGTATGTATTGATCATCGGGATATTTTTTGTATTCCTCTTTATCCTTACTATGTTTATAGATCAGTTATACATCATTCTAGGGATAGGACTGTTTACTGCCATTGCCATAGGATTTGCAGAAAAAACTTTTAAAAAGGCCGTGGGCATCCTCATCATTGCCGTCATGACCCTCGGGGTCACATTAAGTTTTGATTATTTTCAGACGAATATTTTAAAACCGCATCACCAGAAACGGCTGATGGTGCTGATAAATCCCAATTCGGATCCACTTGGGGATGGCTGGAACGTAACACAGTCAAAAATAGCCATCGGTTCTGGGCGGATCTGGGGAAAAGGATTTTTACAGGGCACTCAGACCAAGTTTGATTTTGTGCCTGAACAGTCAACTGATTTTATCTTCTGCACACTTGGAGAGGAACTTGGCTGGGCTGGTACCTCCGTCGTCATCATCATTTTCATTGTCCTGATCCTCAGGATCATTTATATTGCAGAGCGGCAAAAATCACGGTTTGCGAGGGTATATGGATACGGCGTTGCCTCCATCCTGTTTTTTCATTTTACGATCAACATCGGGATGACCATCGGGTTGTTTCCTGTGATCGGGATTCCTTTACCATTCCTCAGCTACGGAGGATCGTCATTATGGGGATTTTCGATCCTGCTGTTTATCCTGTTAAAACTTGATGCGCACAGGATGCAGATACTGAACCGTTGATCAGATGAATTTTTTATCGATCACGATCATAAATTCAATCACGGCTTCATCTTCATCCTTCCAGATCCCTGGGTTGAAATAATTGTTTTCAAGATATTCCATTGCATCATTCCGGCTATCGCATTGATCTAAAAAGTTAATCACCTGGTTAAATTCCTCGTCACTTTTCTGAAACAATTCCTTCACGAACATGAATTTCTGGTGAATGGAAATATTTTTCCGGATACTTTCGATTTTTTGTTTTTGATGAAAATCCAGTAAGGTGTTCGGAGTTTCCTTTTCAAGCTCCTGGACCAGGGAATTCCTGGAATCGTTATACTGGTTCATGACCGAATAACCTGATTCCCTTGCAGTAGTATTGGCCTTCTTTTCACCCGGATCCTGTTCAATATCCTTATAAATTTTCTGCACGTACAAAGGTTCGATTTCTGAAAATTTTTCAATATAGGGATCCGGTTCTTCCGGTTGAAAATTGATTTCTTCACAAACTTTGTTAAACAGGTTTCTGGTTTCTTCCGATGAAAAGTCATCTTTCTCACTCATCTTGATTTTGTTCAGAAAGGATTCATACAATTCCCCGTTGATCCTGATGAATTTTTTCCTGGCCAGCATTTCCGATTTCTGGCTCATGGTTCTCGAACCCGTAAGTTCCCTTTGGAAAAAAGCGTAAGGTGAAAAGATCAGATATAAAGAATCGGTCACGGCTTCCGTCAGCAGGGGTTGAAAATGTTTTTTATCGATCCAGATATTTTTTGAAAGGATATTCATTAATTCCTGAAGTTTAGCGATCACCGCCTCATCCTCATAGTTAAAAAAGGGACTTTTTAGCTTATCGGCCTCCTTTTTCCATTGTTCCATTAACTTCTTGATGACGAAGAGGTTAATCTGCCTGATGTTGGTAAGTTCCAGAATCTCTTCACCCCTGATCCTCGTTTTATTTTCGAAAAAGATCAGGATGACCTGATCCGTATAAATTTCTGCGTAGGATTTTATATAATGATTATTGATTACGCTTTCCATACTTTATAGATGATAAATTCTCTAGAAAAATAACGAAATTGAAGTTAAAATGATGTACAATTCACGTATTTTAAATGAAAATATTAAATTTTGCCGATACCCTTACCCGGGGAAGGCATCGATGGGGATAAAAAATTATTTGAACTGTCTTGAAAATGTTTGTCGAACCAAATCTGGGGAAAGTCAATAAAAGGGACCAGCTTAAGTCTGGATGGATAGAGGTAATCACCGGGGCCATGTTTTCCGGCAAAACGGAAGAATTGATCCGGCGCCTGAACAGGGCCATTATCGCCCGGCAAAAGGTTGAAATTTTTAAACCCGTTATAGATACAAGATATCATCCCCACTTTGTTGTCTCCCACAATGAGAGCCAGATTCGCTCCACTCCCGTACAATTCGCCAATGATATTTTATTGCTGGCGGAAGAATCAGAAGTGATCGGTATCGATGAGGCCCAGTTTTTCGATGATAATCTGGTCAATATAGCCAACCAGCTTGCCGATAAAGGAAAAAGGTTGATCATAGCCGGCCTGGATATGGATTTTCAGGGGAAACCCTTTGGTCCGATGCCACAACTGATGGCCATCGCAGAATTTATCACGAAAGTTCATCCGATATGTATCAGGTGCGGTCAGATAGCCAGTTATTCACACCGTTTGACAACCTCCGATAAAACAGTGATGGTGGGTGAAATGGAAAGTTACGAACCTTTATGCAGGTCCTGTTATCTTGATACGAAACAATGAACCCGGACCATGAAGTTTAAAACCAGGAGTATCGTCTTCAATTATGTGAAATTCAGGGAATCCTCCATTATAGCAAGGGTCTATACGGAAGAATACGGGTTAAAAAACTATATCGTCAATAATGTCAGAAGTGCAAAACCCAGGCATCCGGTATCCCTTTTCCAGCCATTGACCCAGCTCGAAATGATCGTCTACAATAAGCCTCAGGCGGAAATCAACCGCATTGCAGAGATAAAATGTGCTTATCCATACCATACCATTCCATTCGATGTAATCAAATCAACGGTATGTCTGTTTCTGACGGAGATCCTTTTTAAAATACTCAGGGAAGAGGAGGCAAATAAGGAACTTTTCGGGTTTCTGACAGAATCCTTCATTTATTTTGATGCGGAGCTTAACCATTTTACCAATTTCCATCTTCAATTCCTGATCAGGCTGACTGGATTCCTGGGCATTTCACCGGTAAACGTTGATGAAATGATAGATGAAGCCCAATCTCCGGGATTTGTTCCCGAATCCGAAAAAATATTATTCGATAAACTCATCCGACAGACCTACAGCGAACCAGTTGATCTTGATAACCGGGAACGAAGAAAATTTCTGGCATTGATCCTGCAGTTTTACCAGCATCACTTCGATCACTTGTCCGAAATAAAATCCTTCAGGATATTAAAGGAAGTGTTTGATTGAACTCCCTGATTATTTTTGCCACGGCCTCTTACTGGCCGCCGGTTAAATGGTTATGTGGGCGAGATGTTTATTCAGAATCGGATCATAGATCCCGCCGAACTGGTCATAACACCATTTTTTGAAATCCTTCAATTCAGGCGGAATCAATACCTTGAGTGCCTTCACCAATTCCTTTTCAAATAATCTACGGTCGAAACTCACTTTTTTTAGAATGGTTTTTACGTATTCAAGCATCTTCTTCATATTTTAACGTAAAAAGTAAAAAATTTAAATTTTTAATAAAATAATTCCTCATCAGCTCGTTGGAATAAAACAAAAACTTTATCCAATTGAAAAGAATGCATTAATTTTGTTAGTTAAAAAATGAGGTGCCATCATGTTGACAAAATCCCTCACTTCTCCGGTACGTTTTTATCAGATACTAATCATATTTACGTTCGCAGGAGTTTTTGGTTTTCAGGGTTTTTCACAGCAGGTTTCAATCCAGCTGGGGCAGGATGAAATCGCCTTGAATGAGCCTTTCACAATTACGATCACTGTCGAAAACGACCAGTTAAGAACTTATGGACAATTCCCGGAAATTCCCGGATTTTCAAAACGCGGAACTTCCTCTTCAAGTTCGACGAATATCGTAAACGGGCGTGTATCTTCAAGACAGAGCATCATACAGAATTATGTAGCCAATTCAGAAGGAACCTTCCAGTTGGATCCATTTATCATGGAAATCAATGGGCAGGAGGTGAGCTCACCGGGAATAACTATCAGGGTAGGGCCTCCGGCACAGCAGCGGAACAGGGTTGACCCTTTTTCAACTGATCCATTTGAAGATTTCTTCAGAGGTCCGGACAGGTCAAATGAATTTGTCGATATCGAGGAAGATGCATTCCTGGCGCTGACGACAAGTAAGAACGAAGTATATATCGGAGAAGGTTTTACTTTAACGCTGGCATTTTATGTGGCAGAGGATAACCGGGCCCCGCTGCAATTTCATGAGCCGGCCAGACAATTATCCGATATCCTGAAAGAGTTGAAACCCGATAATTGCTGGGAGGAAAATTTCAATATCGATAACCTGAACGGTGAATCCGTTGTCATCAATAATAAACGTTACAGCCAGTATAAGATCTACCAGGCCACCTATTATCCCCTGAACCAGGATCCGATCTATTTTCCCCAGGTGCCATTTAAAATGATCAAGTACCGGGTGGCCAAAAATCCATCATTGTTCGGCAGGAGCCGGCAGGAAGATTTTAAAACCTATTATACAAAACCGCAACGGGTTAAGGTCAGGGATTTACCACCGCATCCCCTGAAAGAGCAGGTTTCTGTCGGTAATTATAAATTGAAGGAAGAAATCAGTGATAATGTACTTGAAACCGGGCGGAGCTTTAATTATTCCTTCTCGGTATTCGGGGAAGGCAACATTTCCGCCATCACCCGTCCGGAACCTGCTTCTGATCAGGTTTTTGAAATATATCCTCCCAATATCCGTCAGAGCATAAACCGAGGCAATAACCGGGTGACGGGAAATAAAACTTTCAATTATTATATCATTCCCAATGAACCCGGCGAAATCGACCTGTCAGAATATTTCACCTGGGTTTATTTTAATCCGGTGACCAATGCCTATGATACGCTGTCCTCTGACATGACCGTTAATGTTTCAGGGGAAAGCAAAAGGAATGATCAGATTCAATCCAATGATTTAGGTTCCTTCTATGACCAGATAGAAATAGAAAATAACAACCTTACAAACCTTCATCGTGATCAATGGGTTAAAACTTTTGCTAACCTGTTTATTTTGGTTATGTTAGGGGCCTCAATCTATTTCGTTATCAAAAAATAATTCATGGGCAATTCATTCGGTGAACTTTTTAGAATCACCACGTTTGGTGAATCACATGGTCCTGCTATCGGTGTTGTTATCGATGGTTGTCCTGCCGGGTTGGAAATTGACGAAAAATTCATCCTTCATGAACTGGGAAGGCGGAAACCGGGCCAGTCAAGGATCACCACACAACGGAAGGAAGACGACCTGCCTGAAATTATTTCCGGCGTATTTGAAGGAAAAAGTACAGGTACCCCCATCTGCATGTTCATCCGTAACGCAGACCAGCGGAGCAGGGACTACAGTCATATCGCAGAAAAATTCCGACCTTCCCATGCAGATTACACCTACCAGCAGAAATATGGGATCAGGGATTACCGGGGAGGAGGCAGGAGTTCGGCCAGGGAAACCGCTGCAAGGGTTGGAGCCGGCGCCATTGCCAAATTATATCTGAGGCAGAAAGGCATCGGGATCCATGCATTTGTTTCCCAGGTGGGACCCGTATGTCTGGATATACCCTATACTGCCCTGGATCTTCAACGGACCGATGATAATATTGTCAGGTGTCCTGATCCGGCCACCGCGGAGAGAATGATAAATTTTATTGATCAGACACGGAAAAGCAGGGACACCATCGGAGGGATCATAACGGGAGTGATTACAGGAGTACTTCCCGGGCTGGGAGAACCTGTTTTTGAAAAACTTCACGCGAATTTGGGGAAGGCTATGTTGGGGATCAATGCGGTGAAAGGTTTTGATTACGGCAGTGGTTTTGAAGGAATATCGATGTACGGTTCTGCACACAATGATGAATTTTATACCGATGAGCAAGGAACTGTCAAGACCAGGACGAACTATTCAGGGGGTATTCAGGGAGGCATATCAAATGGCCAGGATATTTATTTCCGGGTGGCTTTCAAACCTGTGGCAACCATAATGCAACCGCAGCATAGTATCAATACAAAAGGTGAGGAAACTACGATAGAAGGAAAAGGAAGGCATGATCCCTGCGTTGTTCCAAGAGCGGTGCCCATTGTGGAAGCCATGGCAGCCCTTGTACTGGCAGATCATTTTTTATTAAATCTGAAATCCAGACTATGAAACTGAAAATGCCCCTGCATACAAAAATCATTATCGGCCTGATAGCCGGCTTGATTTTTGGGTTGGCAAGTATATTTTTGGGCATTCCCTCCTATATTACCATTGAATTCATAAAGCCTGCCGGGGTTGTTTTTGTCAATGCCCTGAAAATGATCGCAGTTCCCCTGATCATTGCTTCGCTTATTGTAGGTGTTGCCAACCTGGGGGATATCTCAAAATTGTCCAGAATGGGTGGGAAAACGATTATGTTGTATATGGTCACCACCGTCATCGCCACCACCATTGGACTGTTTATTGTTAACATTATCAAGCCGGGGCATGTGATCACGCCTGAAACGAGGGAAGAGATCCTTGGGATCTATTCCCTCGAAGCACTGGAAACGACCGGTCAGGCTGAAATTCTGAAAAGGCAGGGTCCCCTGGATCCGCTGGTCAGGATGGTACCGGAAAATTTTTTCGGCGCTGCGACAGATAATTCGAATATGCTCCAGGTTGTCTTTTTTTCATTGATATTCGGCATTGCCATTTTAAAGGTACCGAAAAATAAAAGTTCGGCTGTTATTGCTTTTTTTGATGGTGCCAATGAAGTAATCCTCACCATCATTCATTTCATCATGGCGCTTGCTCCCATCGGTGTCTTTGCCCTTATTGCAGCCCTGATCGTAGAACTTGCTGGCGATAATCCATCCAAAGCCTGGGAAATACTTTCTGCCCTGCTTGTATATGCCCTTACGGTGATCATCGGTCTCCTGATCATGATCATGGTGATATATCCTTCCATTTTCAAAATATTCACCAAAGTTAAATACAAACGATTTTTTAAGGGGGTCAGGGAAGCCCAGCTCCTGGCATTCAGTACCAGCAGCAGTTCAGCCACACTGCCGGTGACCATGGAATGCGTTGAAAAAAACCTTCGGGTTTCAGAAGAGGTGACCAGTTTTGTTCTTCCCCTGGGTGCCACGATCAACATGGATGGTACCAGCCTCTATCAGAGTGTGGCTGCTGTTTTTATTGCCCAGGCCATGGGAATTCATCTTACCCTTGGAAGCCAGATCATGATCGTCCTGACGGCCACCCTGGCGTCCATCGGTTCGGCAGGTGTACCGGGTGCCGGGATGGTGATGCTGGTGATCGTACTGGAAGCCATTGGCATCCCTGCAGCAGGGCTTGCCCTGATCATCGCACCTGACAGGATCCTTGATATGTGCCGGACCATCGTGAATGTGACGGGAGATGCCACCGTGGCCATGACCATAGCGAGTACGGAAGGTGAGGATGTGGGAGAACATCCGGTAACCAAAACCGGCTGAAATCAGTTAAATAGAATAAACTATCAAGACCATGAATAAAGCAACACATATATATTTTGAACAGAGCCCCAATCCGAATTCTTTGAAATTCGTGATGAATTACCTGATTGTACCGGAAGGGCGGTCATATGATTTCCCGGATCCCGAATCAGCAGAAAATGCGCCCCTTGCCAAAGCCCTTTTTGGCTTTGATTACGTCAGACGGGTATTCCTGATGAATAATTTCGTTACGATCACAAAGGATGCATCGGTCGACTGGATGGAGATACGCGAGGAATTGAGGACTTTTATCCGGGAGTATTTGGAAACGGACAAACCGGTAGTTAACCTGGGTGAGGTAGATTTGGATAACGAAGAAGAGGTTGTTGAGGAAAGTGAAATCGACCTCAAGATCAGGATGCTTCTTGAGGAGTATGTTCGGCCTGCGGTTGAACAGGATGGAGGGGCTATCGAATATCATTCATTCAAGGATGGAACGGTCAGGGTATTGCTTCAGGGATCATGCAGCGGCTGCCCATCCTCCATGCTGACCCTGAAGGCAGGCATTGAAAATCTGTTGAAGTCCATGATACCGGAGGTTAAAACTGTTGAAGCGGAAGGGATTTAGCCTTTGTCACGACTTTTGGCAGATTTGATGATCTGTTTTGACATGAGTGCATAGAGTTCCATCAGATCTTCTTCATGGTCCAGTAATTCCATATGGTGGTCCATCGTATCAAAGTCATTCCGGATGGCCGGGCCTGTCTGACCTGATTCCGGACCGATGGTGAATATTTTCATGATCATGGTCTGGGCGATTGGCTGTAACAGGTTGAAATCGATGTCCTGTTGATCCAGCAATCGCTTTGCAAGGGTAAATAAATGATTGGAGAAATTGGTGGAAATGACTGCTGAGAGATGTAACACCGATCGATGTTGGCTGTTTGTTTCAAGTATATTTTTCGACAAACCATGGGTAAGCTGAATAAGTTGTTTAAGACCTTCCTGCGAGCTTGATTCGAGGAATACCGGTATGTCCCGGAAATCAATTTTTACACCCTTTGTGAACGTCTGCAAGGGATATAATATACCGGCATGAGATGCAGCTGAAGGTTCAAGAATATGCAGGGGCTGGCATCCTGAGGTATGGATCAACTGGCAATTATCAGGCAAAACTATTTCGGCGGCAATTCGGCTGATGATCTGATCACTTACCGCAATGATGACCAGGTCTACCTGATCCTCTGAAAAATCGAGATTTTTTTTATATTCTGCATGGTAGAGCCTTTCAATAATCTCATAGGCGTTTTTCCTGGACCGGTTATATACAAGACTTATTCGATGACCAATATTTTCGAGGGCAGGCGCCAGATGCCAGGCCAGGTTTCCTGCACCGATCAGGCCGATTTTATAGGAATCGCGCATGGTTCATTGGTTATTTTATATAAAAATATAAAATCTCCCTTGAAGTACCTACCGCTGGTACATTTGTACGGACCGGTAATGTCCCTTAACTTCATGCCGTCATTCCGAGCGATGGCATGAAGTTAAGGATTGCAGCACTGAGATTTCAGCAAACAGTTATCCCTCTCCCTCAGGGTCTCTCCAGGAGGACACTGAGGATTATTTCACTGGGATATACATCCGGATCTCCTGAACGGGTGACCTGGTTGGCGGAAAGATTTTTTCGCCGCGTATGATGGGGTTATTGATCGTCCGGAGATGATTTGAGAAGAACCACAAAAAATGTTGACACCCCGGTCATCATGGAAAAATAACAGACATATTATATCACTTTATGCCCTCTGAATGGGGATTTGCATATTTTTTTCCTGCTATCCATGTTTGAGTGATCATAAACATCTGCACCATGCCCATGGAGTGAAAGATGGACATCACTATAGTGACAGCATGAATCTGAGGGAGGATCTGGCAAAAATTTCAAAAAAAAACCCCGATTTTCATCGGGGTCAAAACCAAACTTTGCAACCACAAAAACTACTAATCAAACCTTCGCATTGATCACCTCTTCAGGCGCCTGCACCAGTTCAACTAATACCCCTTCACTGCATAAAGGGAATTCTTCATTGCCTTTCGGATGTATAAAACATACGTCATATCCTGACGCTCCTTTTCTGATACCTCCCGGAGTAAACCTTACTCCCTGCTTTTGCAGCCAATTGACTGCCTGCGGTAAATCATCGATCCAAAGCCCGATATGGTTTAACCGCGGTTCATGAACCCTGGGTTTTTTATCCGCATCGACCGGCTGCATGATATCTACCTCAACCGCATGTGGACCTTCCCCGATCCTGAGAACATCCTCATCAACATTCTCGGATTCACTCCGGAAAGTTTTGACCTTTTCCAATCCCATGATATCGATCCAGAACCTGGAAAGTTGAGTCTTATCCTCCCCGCCGATTGCGATCTGTTGTATCCCAAGTACTTTAAAAGGTCTCATCTTTCCGATTGTTCTGGAATTAATGTAAAAATATTCGCGTAACCACAGAGAAAGTATGATTAAAATCAGTCTTTAACATTTAGGAGCGAAATAATCAGAAATAGTAATTTCGATAACCATACTCATTGAAGCTGATCAACCTGCCTCAATCAGTATAAATGACCGGTTCGGGATATATGGCTGCAATGGCGAACCAGTATCCGTATAATGATTTCGTGGATTGAAGACGGCGGCCTTTGGCCGGACCATCCACCGCAACGCCGAACAGATCATACCTGTTTCCTTCGTGATCCATCATGATCATGTTTGGAGGGCCTCCGGAATAGGAAGAAAAATCAAGCTCTATTCCTGTACTGATCATCCTTTCGTACGATACAATAAACTGAAGGGCATGATTTCCGATGATTACCACCGAAACGCCCTGAAAATTATCCTGAATAAGGAAAGTTGAATCCCCGAATACTGTTTCCGGATAAACTTTAACCCGGTCGTTCACGATGATCCCATGGACTTTTTCCTTCACCGGAAGCCGGTCGTCCATAGGTTCGGTTGAAAACCGGATTGAATCGTTCAATTTATACTGCCCGTATGGGTCCTGGGAATATGGATAATCATAACCCGTGGTCATGGATAATACTTTTGATCCCGGGAACATCGTTTTCCAGTTTTTCCAGCTTGTTTCGATCAACGGATGAAATAAGGGGTCATAACCTTCAAGTGCGCCATTTACACACTCAAACTTCATCGGCAGCCAATGACTGGCGGTTTCCTCATCATACAGGATATGATTGGAATTATAGATATAAACCGAGTTACTGAAGGATGATGCAAAACCCTTCATATCGCTACGGTTCCAGGCGGCAGCTGTGCCGGATAACGGCGAATAACTGATCAGCATATTCTGCTGTTGGAAATTATCATTCACTACCTCATGATATGCAAGAATAGGGAGCGGATAGGCACGGATGGAACCGTCAATATGAACTCCAAGTACGGGGTCATCATCCTTCAGATAATCAACTTCGGAGGTAAGCACAAACAGCGGGGTCATGATCGGAGGCAATAAATCTTCAGTTGTACTCCTGGTTAAAATCCTGTTTTTCGGAATAAGCCAGTTCGCATATTCAGGATTTTCCCGGTGATCCGGTGCCGGGTTTTCGACATTCAGATCGCACGACATGATGATGACGGAAAATAAAACAATATATACACCTGTGTATTTCATACCGGTTACCATTATTTATCAGCGGGAATCCGCATGTGTAACCAGCGCTGTCAATATTTCGGGAAGGATTACCGGGTATGCTCCCTGCTTCTTCTGACCATGGCCATGGTAAATCCGATCATAAGGATCAGCGTACCCAGCCAAAGTATATTGATCATTGGTTTTTCGACAGCCTTCAGGATGATATAATCTTTCTGGGCCGTATTGAGTCCAAGTTGAACTGAATTTTTATCTGGGAGAATATTAAGGATTGTGATCCTGACACCAAGCGCTTCATTTTCCGCCGGGATCCTGCCAGCAAAATTATCCTTGATCAGGTATACCGGTTCAAGCTGATAGTCCTTCGACATCCCATTGATGGTAATGATTCCCTTAACTGCCACATCGTTTTCATTCAAGGCTGTACCCGGAATCTGGTCGATCCGCTGGAATTTTTCTATTGAGGCGACATAATCATTGACAAAGAACGTACTTCCGATGGATATTTCTATTTCTTCGGTATCTGACCATTCCTTTTCATCCTCAGCCACAACGGTCACATGGGTATAGATATCCCGGAAGGCAGCTTTTTTTATGGAGGGGGAGACAACATTTCCCATATTCGGATTTTCCTGTAACCGTGGATAAAGATAAAATACCTGACCGTCCGGTTTTTCATATTGTACCTCGTAATAGGTATTTTCAGGATTGTATTTCACCGTATCGCCTGCCGGAATACTTAAAATATTTCCATGGTATATATCTTCCCTGGCAACCAGGTAATGCGGATCGGACGCAGGCAGGAACTGGTCCCTCCTGAAATAGTTCCCCTTGACTTTTATTCTTTTTCCTGTATAGGTCATCCGGTACTGGTCCATTTCCTTGGTCTGATCATGGAACAGAAGTATATTTTCCTTGTTTATTTCATCAGGGAAATCACTGCTGTAAAGCATTCCCGACCGGTTAAGTGATATTATCCTGGACATTCCTGATGAATAGACAATGCCAATGATCATCAATGCCACCCCTATGTGGGCCACAGCTCCGCCGGAAAGCCTGTATGGACTCTGGTTGAACCGGATCAGGGTGATCCCGTTTGAAATAATGGCAAACACTGCGGCAGTGATCAGCAACAGCAGGGGCAACTCCCTGATGTCTGAGAGCACCATGATCAGGGTGGAGACCAGCAGGGTGATGACCAGGGGCACCGCAAATTCATAGAAAAGTTTGTTCGATTTCATTTTCCGCCACCAGAAAAACTGTCCCAATGCGGTGAGTATGCCTATCCCGAGTGCAAACCAGAGTTGAATTCTGGTATAGAAGACGATCTGGTCGGCAGGTGGTGCCATATTGGAATATATGCCGAGGTTATTGAGGATGGCATTGAAAACCGGGATCGAAGTAGGAATGATGATCTGGAACGCTGAGAGGCAGAGGACGGCAGTTCCCATGAAGATCCAGAAATCCCGGCTGTATACATCGATTTCTTTCTCGGAGACAGGCAATTTTTTCCAGTTCCTGTATAAAAAAAAGATAGAGATAAGTGTAAAGAAGACAAGGTATATCAACAGCTGTCCGCTGAGCCCGAGGTCGGTAAAGGAATGTACCGAAGAATTTCCCAATATCCCGCTTCTTGTGAGGAATGTTGAATACAGGATCAGTAAAAAAGTGGCGATTACCAGGATAAAGCTGACCCTCAATGCCGTATGGTTCTTTTTATAGATCAGCATGGTGTGAATGGAGGCAATCAGTACAAGCCAGGGGACATAAATGGCATTTTCAACAGGGTCCCAGTTCCAGTATCCTCCGAAATTCAATGTTTCATAGGCCCAGTAGGCTCCCATAATGATCCCGAGGCCCAGTACAGCTGCGGCAAACAATGACCAGGGCATCACAGGTTTTATCCAGGATGTATATTTCTTTTTCCATAAAGCGGATATGGCGAATGAAAAAGGGACGATGGTGGCCGCAAAACCCAGAAATAATGTGGGCGGATGGATCACCATCCAGTAATTCTGGAGCAGGGGATTAAGTCCCGATCCATCCTGCGGAATAAATTCAGGGTTGATCTGGAAAACAGGCGCTTCAATGACCTCCCTGGTCAGCATAAATGGGGAACTTCCGATTTTGAGGTTAAAAAGGACCACCCCCAGGATCATGGAGGTAAGAAATGCCTGGACGAGGGAAAAAACGAACATCACCGGTGACTCCCAGTCTTTGGAAAGTGCAATGATGAAGATTCCTAAAACTACATGCCAGAAGATCCATAAAAGGAAGCTTCCTTCCTGGCCTTCCCAGAATGCAGAAATTTTATAATAAAATGGCAGGTATTTTGAAGAATGACTCCATGCATAATGATATTCGAAATAGTTTCTGTATATAATGATATACAAAAATATCACCACACCCAGAACACCGGCGGTATGAATAAAAAATGCTATCCTTCCATTTTTTTTCCAACCGGATTCCTCAAGTTGTGCTGATTTATAGTATGACACTGCAGCCAGCAGCGCTGCAATGAAGGAGATGATCACGAAGAGATGTCCAAGATTTCCGACCAGGTAACGCATATTGAATCCTTATTATAGCTTTATCTCCTCTTCCTGATATTTTGAAGGACATTTCAGCAGAATTTTATCGGCAATAAAGAGATCCTCATTGAATGATCCGATGACAACAACCTGCTCTGATTTCACAAGGTCCGGCGGCATCGGCTCGTTGTAATAAACACGCTGTTCCCTGCCTTCATTATCAATCATGGTAAATGATACCGATAACATATCTTCGCTTGGGAAAAGTTCTTCAACTTTTCCGCTCATGTCTTTCTTTAACTGTCCAACAACATGTATTTTATTATTGTTTCCGTCATCAGCCATTTTTTTTGCCTGCGTGAAGGAGACATAGGTACTTGCATCACCTGCCGTGATGATGATCATCATCACGGCGATGGCAATAATGACAATTCCGAAAATATGAGTCTTTTTCACAATCCTTTTTTACGGTTTATTTCCTTTTCAAATTTTCTTATTTTCCTGTCGAGACTGGCCAGATATAAAAATAATCCGGTCATGATCAGTACAAGTACGGCAACGACGACATAGATCTTTCCTGATGACCGAAGCGCATCAGCCATTTCAATCCCTCCGCCTGGTATGGTTTCCTGAGCCAGCAATGGGAAACCTTTGAATACGGCCAATAATGTGCACAGATATTTTTTCATGACGAAAATGAATCTTCAAAGTTACGTTTAATATTTTTAAATCTTATCCTGATCTGAATAATCCATAAACCCAGCAGGGTCCACGCAATAATGGAGGGATAGAATACCAGTCTCAGGTTGTTGTCGAGATCGTATATATTGAATCCGGGATTGCCTCCGCTGCCCGGATGCAGGGAGTCGGTCAACCTTGGCAGAATGTAAAGCAGCGGAAGCAGCGTTGCCCAGGCAAAAATATTATATACAGCGCTGATCCTGGCCCGCTGAATTTCATCTTCCATGGAATTCCTCAGGATGAGGTAGGCCAGATAGATCAACATGCAAATGGCTGCCCCATTCAGTTTAGGATCATTGACCCACCATCCTCCCCAGGTAAAACGGGCCCAGATACTGCCGGTGACCAAACCCAGCAGCCCGAAAACGATTCCCATCCTGGCAAATTCCGATGCGATCAGATCATACGCCGTCTTCTGCTTTGAAAGGAACCGGATGGAATAAACCAGGGAAGTGGTCAACAGGATCATCATGGTAAACCACATGGAAACATGGAAAAACTGATTTCTGACACTTTCATGGACGATGGGGATCCTGGGGACCCTGATCAGAAAACCGGCAATGACCGTATACATAACCAATACGATGGCCATTAATTTCCACCAGCTTCTTTGCAGCATAAGATCATCTAACTTCGCCATATATAAGGAAAAAGGATATAGGACATGGTGATTACGATAACATTTATTGAAACCAGAAATATGACCTGATTGACACTTGCACTCCGGTCAAGCCCTTCCAAAGCATTTTTCGATATTTTGATCACGATCAGCAGCAGGGGCAGTATTACCGGAAAACTGAGAATAGCCATCAGGGAAGTACTGTTCGAGGCTTTGGAGGCTATCCCTGAATTCATGGTCAGCACAGCGGCAAATCCTACAGAACCCAGCAGCATGGTTAACATGAATAAGGCCGGATCCTGCACGGGATTTCCAAGGATAAAACCATAAAATAAAAACCCGGCCAGGCTGATGAAAATCAGCAGAAAACTATTATAGGCAATTTTTGAGAGGATCATGGCACCAGGGCTGGCGATCGTATAGAAGTACAGAAGCCGTCCTTCGCTGATCTGGATAAAACTTTTTGTGACGGCATTGACTGCTGTGAACAGGATGATAATCCAGAATAATGTATTCCAGGTTACCGGGTTAAGGGTATTGATCTGTGATTTAAAGCTCAGATAACAAATAAAAATGATGCTGACGAGATAAAGCAGAATGCCATTGACGGCATATCTCAGCCTCCACTCGATGATTATCTCCTGCAAAATTAACGATCGTATCTCCCGGAAGTTCATCATGAATTGATCATCCTGCAAAAATACGACAATATTTAAATTGTGGGGAATCCTGGTATCAATAATCGGTAATTCCTTACATGGGTTAAAGTTTCAGGATGAGCATGGCATAAAAATTCCTGGGAGGCTGGACAAAATAGCCTGGCTCGGTGAGTCCGTCAAAATCCGGATCCACCGGGGCACCATAGGTAAAATACCTTTCATTGAAAAGATTGTTCATATACAATTGTACGGAATGTTTTTTAAGGAAATTAACAGAGAACCGGGCATTGGAAACAAAAAAACCGGGCATTTTAAGGGCATCCTGATTGGTGGGTTCCAGAAAGGATTCACTCATGAAATTACCCGATATTTCAATTTCAAAAATATCCCTGAAATGATAGGTAAGCCCTGCATTGCCGAGAAAATCCGGGCTCAGCGGCTGAATTACATTCTGGTAGATATTCGGATCTTCCACAGGATCGTATAATTCGATCCGGCTTTTCATGAAGGTGGCATTGCCGTCGAACCGGAAGAATGAGAGAAAATCCCACGACCAATCCATCTCCAGTCCTGTTCTGTAACTGGAAGGAATGTTTTTTCTTAATTGTATAAAACCTTCAGGGACATAGGCACCGATCGGCGCAATTTCATTCCTGAATTTCATCAGGAATCCATTGATGGTTAATTTGAGTTTTCCATCATTTAACCGGAAACCTCCTTCAAAATTATGTACATACTCCGGTTTTACATCATCGGACTTTACGCTTGAAATGTTGGAGGGATTCAGCTGAAAACCTCCAAGGATATCCACCTTTGTCGGCTCCCTTCCGGAAAATCCATAGTATGCATAAAAATCCTTTTCCTGATCGAGAATATAGGAAATTCCTATTTTCGGATTAATAAAGGTCAATGTTTTAGTGACCGAGGGTTCGCCGGGAAGCAGGTTGTCGTCCGGATTTATTTTAAGATCCAGTGTCCTTATTTGCACATCACCCAGCATCGACCACCGTTCCAGCCGGTATTCCGCTTTTGCAAAAAGGCTTAATTCATTTTTTCTGGATCTTTCATCATAATAGGGATCTGCATCACCGGGGATGACGCTTTCAAGGTTCTGCCTCTGGAAGGTATAAAGATGAATACCGGTATTGAAATTCAGTTTTTCATCAGGGGTTATGAAATGATAATAGGAGGTCAAACCGATATGGTCATTGAACAATGGATAATTGATCTGGGTAAACCTTTCTTCAAGCACGTATTGTCCGGTGCCGGCAGGATCATAAATGCTATCGGTGACATAAAAACCGGCCGGGAAATCACCACCCGCAGCCCCGTAATATAATGATGACACCCAGGAACTGTTTCCCGATAGTGATCGTGTATATTGTAACTGGACAAAATCCTGTCCGAAATCATCAACATCATTTTCATTCACATAGTTTGTTTGTGGATCGCGTTCGATATCGGAAATAGCTACCGGGGAATAGGCGAGACCGTTCCGTGACTGGCCGGTAAAGCCGGTCAGCTTGATCATATCCTTTTTGTAGAAAAATGCCCCAGAAAAGAAAAATGAGTATGAATCGGTGCCGGTATGATAGCGGTAACCGTCTGAATTCGTTTTTGTGAACCTCGAATAGAAGGCGAACCTGTTATCCTGTAATCCACTGAATACCTCGGCACTTGCCCGGTAGGTATTGAAGGAGCCTCCCATCAGCTGAAGTTCTGCACCGGGAGATAAATTCCGTAAATCGAGCGATTGAAAATTGATTGATCCTGCAAACGATGAGGTGCCATTGGTGCTGGTTCCAACACCGCGTTGAACCTGAATGGATTCGATCGAATTGGAAAAATCAGTAAAATTTGAAAAGAAAACACTGTGATCGATCATATCGTTCAGCGGTGCGCCATCCAGGGTGATATTTATCCTCGACTGGTCGATCCCGCGCAATCTCATCTGACCATAGTTTGTCAGGTTAGTGCCTGATTCGGAATAGGAAACCAGGGAAGGGGTAAGTTTGTTGAGCAGGAATATAGGGTCCTGCCCGGAAAAGTTCCTCTCAATCTCCCTTTTCCCCAGGATCTGACCGGTCAAAGGAATTTTTTCCTCTCCCCGGATCGCCTTAATCACCACTTCCTCGAGTTTATAGCTGCTAGAAAGACGGATGTTCAAATCGACAGCCCCGGAGACAATGATCCTTTCCGGTTCAAATCCCACAAAACTGATCAGGAGTTCGAATTCACCTTCCGGCAATGAAAGACTGAAAAAACCATCCGCATCGGAAATGGACCCTTTTCCCAGTTCCGGGGCCTGTATACTTGCCCCCGGTAGGGGATTTTCCGTTTCCTGGTCCGTAACCCTGCCGGTTACCCGGATTTGAGCAAAACCCTGCTGGGCAGATACCAGCAGCAGCATAAAGTAAATGATATTTTTCATTGGTTAAAAATTTTGGTTAACATTTAGGAAACAGGGGAGTTTCCTGTCCTGTTTACCATACCTTCCCTTCGGCCGCATTACCGGCATCAGGTATTGAGGGGTATGATCTCAGCCCGATATTGTCAGGGCACCCCAGATACATCCGTCAAAAGATGTTAATTTTTAAGTGGAATACTTGATATGGAAAGAATTATGGCTCCCTACGCCCGAATTACCGGTATCAGGTTCAAAGGGTATGATCTCAGCCATATCAGGCACCCCTAACTCAACCACAAAATTAACTAATTTTAT
>JAGTVG010000469.1 GCA_018224645.1 Cyclobacteriaceae bacterium | reverse complement strand
TATGCGGGGAGAGATGGCCCGGGACGAAATCATCAAAGCCGGGGGGAAAGCTTTTGCTTATACGGTTGATATCACCGACCCTAAAGAGTTTTCAAGGGTAATTGATGAGATCTATTCCAGGGAAGGCAGGATTGATGTGCTCATCAACAATGCCGGAATGAGTATAACCGGCGAGGCAAGGGATATGAGTCTGGATCATTGGCGGAAGACAATTGAGCTGAATTTAATGGGATCAATCCATGGGATTGTGCTTGTTTATTCCATGATGGCCGGGCAGGGATCTGGTCAGATTGTGAATGTTTCCTCCATGGCTGGTCTGGCGCCAATACCGCTTATTGTTCCTTATGTCACCTCCAAATATGCTCTGGTAGGGTTGTCCAGGTCACTTCGGATGGAGGGTAAATTGCTTGGTGTAAAGGTAAACCTTGTCTGTCCCGGACGGTTGGACACAACGCTGATGGATTCCTCAGAAATCATTCAGGCCAACCGTGAAAGTTTTTTAGCCAGGGTGCCCTTCAAGGCAGTGACATTGGATAAGGCGGTTAGTAAAATCCTGAAGGGTATGGTTAGAAATCGTGGTGTTTTGGTATTCCCGGGATACGTGAGGTGGATGTGGTGGATGGAAAGGTATTTTCCAGGCCTGTTGAAACCTTTTTATCGGTATAGCCTACGCCAGTTCCGGAAAATAAGACATGAATCCCCCAGTTGAAATCCTGGTCAGATCAACCTCCGTGGTCAGACCAACCCCCGTGGTCAGACCACGAATTCCTGAATAACCCGGATAAATCTTTATATTTGACAAGCGAAACATGAACAGGATCCTCACGTTATTTATTATCTCCCTTGCCGCAGGGCTTGCCTATCTTTTATGGCCTCTGACTTCCAGCCAGTTTGTCATAAACTGGGATAAGCGCTTGTTTGAACTGAAAAAAACTTATCTGCAGTATCATGAGGTAACGAACTTTCCGGAAAAGAAACCGAATATTGTTGTGATCCTTGTAGATGACCTGGGTAAAACAGATATTACTTTGTACGGACCAGGAAAAGTTGAGACTCCCCATATCGATGCAATTGGGCGTGAAGGCATAATTTTTGAACAGGCTTATGTAACCTCGCCGGTCTGCAGTCCCTCCCGTGCAGCCATATTTACCGGGAGATATCCCCAGCGTTTCGGATTCACCTACCAGATGCATGATTTTTACCTCACAAATCGGCTGATGCATTATGGATATCGTTTGTTTATCGATTCTTCTCCCTGGCGACCCAGAAGCGTTGAACAGGTTCCCAGCAGGAAAATGGCTGAAAAACAGGGGATGCCGCCCTCGGAAATAACCCTGGGTGAATTATTGAAGAAGGAGGGATACCACACCGCTTTGATCGGGAAATGGCACCTGGGAGGCCATGAACAGAATACGCCCTGTAATTTTGGGTTTGACTTCCAGTATGGATTCTATGCCTCGCATTCGTTATACGCATATGAAGACAATCCCGGGATCATCAGCCAGCAGATCAGTAATGATTTTTCTGATAAATATATCTGGAAAGGACAGCGGGATGGTCCCCACGCCATTTACAGAAATTGTGAGATCATCAGGGAAGAGGAATACCTGACACAGGCAATCACCCGTGAATGTATAAATTTCATAGAATCGAATCAGGATACAAGTTTTTTTCTTGTCGCCTCCTACAATGCGCCTCATACCCCTCTTCAGGCCCCGGCTGAATATGTAGAACAGTACAATCATATCCAGGATCCTGTAAAAAGGGTATATTACGCGATGATCAGGTCATTGGATGATGAGATAGGGAAACTGATGGAATCGGTCAGGCAGATTGATCACGAAAGAAAAACCCTCGTGTTTTTTATCAGCGACAATGGCGGCGCTACCTATACCCACACTACGGACAATGCTCCATTGCGGGGGGGTAAGATCACGGATTTTGAGGGGGGGGTAAATGTACCCATGATCATGTACTGGAAAGATCATGTTCCGGAGGGAATTAAATATCCTCATCCGGTTAGCGCAATGGACATCTTCGGGACGATTACTTCGGTTCTGGAAATCGATCTGCCCGGGGACAGGACATATGACGGGATTAATTTGCTGGAATTTATCGAGGACGGGGAAACAGGCCAAAGTTCGCATTCACATATTTTCTGGAACAGGGGAAACACAAAATCGATTCGATCCCCCCATTATAAGTTGATTTTAAATACAGAATTTGGCGATACCCTTTTATTCGATATGTCTGAAAATAATCTTGAGCGAAAGAATGTATTGAATGAAAACCGGGAAACAGCCCTGGATCTGATTGAACAATATGATCGATGGGAAATGAATCTAAAGAAACCGCTCTGGCCACCCCTGATCTATTATGTTCATACCGAGAAGGGAAAGAATTATTATTTTGATAACTGAGGATATACCGGAGTATTTTTTCAGATATTATCAGGTGAAAATTCCAGATAATTCTGCAGGATGGTTGTGATGATATGGTTGGAATATTGAAGCCTCCAGAAACTGTCCTCCGGATCTTCAAAGGAAGTTTCCACCTTCTGCAGGAAAATCGAAACATCCTTTTCAGTCCAGTAATATCCTTTTACCGTTTCCTTAAATTCTCCAGTACCATTCACGATCTCTTCATATTCATGGTCATTGGTAAAAATTTTATCGATAGCGCGGATCAGGGAATGAAGTTCCTGGTTACGGATATTGCTGCGTTCAATTTTTTCGATGTATTGATTTCCTATGACCGTAAATTTGACATTAAGATCATCGGATATAACCACTTCCTCCGTTTTCATTGATCCAAAAATATCTGAATAAATGACCTCGATCTGATCCCTGTCAATTATATCCCCCACAGAATAGCCCCTGATTTCAAACTGAGGCTGATAATCCGGCCTGATTTCAGGAATTTCAACGTCAAGGGTTTTTAGTTCATAGACCCGGGAAGCGGCAGTATTTGAATAAAGGATTAAAAACTGCTTATCAATATAATTTTTTGTCGCGAAAGTGAATGTATCCGGAAGAAATACAGCATCCGTGATTAAAAATTCAGTATTGCCTTCAATTTCAGACATTTCAAGACTCGTGGGTTCGAGTTTCCGTATGATTATCTTATCATTCTCCAGGAAAGAAATCGGGATCAGGGAATCGCCTGCCAATTGATTGGCCACAGTATCCAGGTACTTAAAAGAGTGAAACCTGCTGTTTTCGATCCAGATCTGATCAGAGGTGCCCCATGTAAAACTGAATATATTCCTGGTGGGTCCGGACAGGTTATTTTTATCCCGGCACTGGCATAAAAATATCATAATGATCAGCGTTAAAACAGTCGGATATTTTATCATCAATTAACCCGTATTTGTTCAGTAAAAATAAAAATTTAATTTTTATCCGGGATTTAATTTACATTTTATATCCGATAAATAAGAAAAGAAGGCTTTTCAGGGTGCCAAGGTATCCCTTATTATGTTCATATAGTTTACGAATGTTACTATATTTAAGATCGAACCATTAAGCTGCCATGAATACGAAGAAAGAAGGTAAACTTTCCAAATCTGACAAACCCAAAAAGGTTGGAGAAATACTTGAAGAACAACTGGAAACGAGTCTTCATGAATTCAACCGGCCATACAGCGGGTTGTTCTTCTCATCCCTGAATGCCGGCCTGGAGATCGGTTTCAGTATTCTGTTGATGGGTACTGTCATGACCTTGTTTGGTGATCAATTAAGCCCTGAAAAACTTCATCTTTACCTGGGATTGTGTTATCCACTGGGTTTTATTTTTGTGATCATCGGAAGGTCCGAACTTTTTACGGAACATACAGCCCTGGCCATCATCCCTGTGCTGCGAGGAGATGTTCACTTGAAGGATCTTTTTGTCTTATGGGGAATTGTGTATGCCGGTAACCTTCTTGGCGGGTTTGTCTTCAGCCTGATCATCGTAAAAATTGCACCCGAGATAGGTTTTATCAGCCGCGAAGCCTTTCAGGCTCTGGCTCAAAAAGTGGTCGATTATGATGCCTGGATTATCTTTTCAAGCGCCATCCTTGCCGGCTGGATGATGGGATTGCTTGGCTGGCTAGTTACCTCCTCCCAGGAAACGATCAGCCGGATCGTGGTGGTTATCCTGGTTACTTTTACGATAGGTTTTGCCGGTCTGCACCATTGTATCGTTGGTTCCATTGAAGTATTCAGCGGTATGCTGGCGAGCCCGGAAATTGACTTCATGGAATATTTGCGATTTCAATTTTGGGCTACGGTTGGGAACTCAGCCGGGGGGGCCGTATTCGTTGCCTTATTGAAATACAGTCATGCAAGTATATGAGGTACACACTACTTCTCATCGATCAGGCACCTTACACCTGAATGGTCCATTTCCGCCACACATAAATTACAGTGATTGCAGGGGGAAATAAAACTTCTGTTGCCTCTGATTTTTTTAATGAAATCAGGATCATGGATAAGGGCCCGACCCAGGGCGATCATGTCAAAACCTTCGTTCATGATTCGATTTATCCCTTCCGATGATACGACCCCGCCGAGATAAACAACAGGCATTTTTACTGCTTCCCGTATCTTTCCGGCCAGAGGGAGAAAAAAATTTTCAGCAAAGGGATACTTTCTGATAATGATCCTCCCGAAGACTGCCAGCGCAATCTTTTGCAGCATTTGGCTTTCCGCCCTGATCATCTGCGTTAAGGGAATGTCGCCCCGCATCAGATAAAAAGGGGTTCTGCTTGTATATCCTCCACTTAATATCAGGGCATCCGCCCCCGCATTTTCGAGTGCCGCGGCTATTTGAATGGATTCATCTATTTTCAATCCTCCCCGGAATCCATCATCCAGGTTCATCTTGCATAATACCGGAAAATCCCCTCCAACGGCATTTCTTATTCTCTCCAGCACCATCAACGGGAAACGTAAACGGTTTTGCAGTGTCCCCCCATAATCATCCGTCCGGCTGTTGATTATCGGGCTTAAAAACTGACTGATCAGGTATCCATGACCCATATGAATTTCCACTGCATCGAATCCGGCTGATTTGGCCAGGACAGCCGCCCGGGCAAAATCTTCAGCCGTACCAATAATTTCACCGGCATCCATGGATTTCGAAAAGAACATACCTTCCATAAATCCGTACATATTCATCCTGCGGGAGGGAGCCAGCGTTTTTTTGCCGGCAAGTTGTTTATTTTTGCTGAAATATCCGCAGTGGGTGAGTTGAATGGATGCGGCACATTGATATTGATGAACGGAATCGGTCAGTTGTTGAAGGGGTTCAAGGACACCCTCATGCAGGTACATCTGTTCATCATGTGTCCTTCCGGCATTGTTAACGGCTCCGTAGGCAACGGTGGTCATGCCAACTCCTCCCAGGGCTATCCTTGTGTGAAAATCAATCAGTTGTCCGGCAGGCATTCCGCCCCTGTACATTCCCTCGTAGGTAGCCGATTTGATAAAACGGTTCTTCAGAAGAAGTTTTCTCAATTTTATCGGGCTGAAAGGATCCTGACTGCCTTCATCTGTCCTGAATTCTGAAATATTTATTCGAGGCATAGGCTAGTGATTTCACTGCCTTTCCAATATATCGAATGATCGGGTGTTATGGAATTACGGGCAACAATTTA